>NZ_OAOP01000011.1 GCF_900207585.1 Bacillus oleivorans
AACTGCTTCTATTTTTTCCTCTATGTTAAATTTAGACATATAAAAACTGCACCTCCAATTGTTAGTTGTGTGTCTAACAATTGGGGTGCAGTTCAAAGTTAGGGTAGCTTTTGAATTGTTTCAGGAGAACCCTCGGGGTTACCTGTCACTGTTCGGTAATAAAGAAGTCTTTGATGTAGTGCATGAAGTCATGGCACGCCGGAGTTAAATATCGTTACGCATTGAGGCCGATGTAGACAGTTCTTTTAGGGGAGGGGTTTTTTAATTTTACAGTCGAAAGGTTTGCTTCATTTTGCATGGAATATTTCACATAACTTTCTGGGATGATGGTCACGCCTAAACCTCTTTTAACTAGACTGCAAGCCGTTTCTAAATCTCCCACCTCATAAGTACCCTTTGGTTCAAAATTAGCAGATTTGCAAGCATCTATGAAATCCTTTTGTATTTGAAAGCCAGATTCATAGTTAATAAAATTTTGGTTTCTTAATTCCGTAAGGTCTATGGATTGTAAATGGCTAAATGGATGCACCTTTGAGGTTAACAATACAATATCTTCTGAAAAAATAGGAAAACATGCTAAGCCATTATTCTCAATATGATGCGTAACCAGTGCAAAATGAATATCGTAGTTGATTAAAGCTTCTTCTACATCTTTCGCACGGACAACGTTTTTCAAATTGAATTTAATCTCCGGGTACTTCTTCTGGAAGGCCAATATCACGAGGGGAATCCAGTTACGAGAGGATTCTATAATGTTGATTGTGATTTCCCCTTTGCCCACTTGTTTAATCTCTTCCATATCCTTTAAAAAAATATCGAAGTGATGCAAAATTTTCTGAGCATGATTGTATAAGATTTGTCCTGATTCTGTAAGGGCCATACTTCTAGTGCTACGATCAAACAACGTAAACCCAAATTCACGCTCCATTGCCTTAATCACATTGGTTAACGAGGGCTGTGAGATATGTAACTCTTCGGCTGCCTTCGTCATTTTCATGTTTCTAGCAACCTTTTCAAAATAATGCAATTGCCGAATATCCACCATCATCCCTCCGTATTTATAGTTTAAAGCTATAAATTTATAAAATTTATATATTATACATTATAAGTATAAACCTTTATGATCGTACTATAAAGCAAAATATTCTAAATGATTCGGGAATTCAAATAATACCGAAAGGGGTAATGCTATGAATATCAGTTTAGATCAGGTAAATACGTTATTTTTAGCCGTGGCCCTGCTATTGGCCGGCTCGTACTTAACAAGGAAAATTGGTTTTCTTAACAGGTTTTGTATCCCAGCACCTGTTGTAGGAGGTTTCCTATTTGCTATTATCGTCACTATTTTAAAAGGTCTTAATCTCGTGGAAATAAAGATGGATACATCCCTGCAATCCATGTTTATGCTAGCTTTTTTTACAACAGTTGGGTTAGGAGCGAGTTTTTCGCTCGTCAAAAAAGGTGGAAAATTACTTGTTATTTATTGGCTGATTTGTGGATTTCTCGCATTTTTGCAAAATACAATTGGCGTTTCACTTGCACAGCTCCTCGGGATTCATCCACTACTAGGAGTCATGGCTGGTGCCGTTTCTATGGAAGGCGGGCACGGCGGTGCTGCGGCATTTGGAAAAACAATTGAAGACCTTGGCGTTGATTCAGCGATTACAGTTGGTATGGCAGCCGCTACATTAGGCCTTATCGCCGGTGGTTTAGTCGGAGGTCCCGTATCAAAATATCTGATTACTAAATATAACTTAAAACCGATTGAAACCGACAACGGGAAAGAACTCGAGGAGCTGGAAAAAGCGTTCAAAGAAGAAAGCAATCTTACCTCCAGCACCTTTATCACACAAGTTTTTTTAATCACACTTTGTATGAGTTTAGGAGTTTTGTTGGGTACTTATTTTTCAAAGTTAACCGGCTTCGCCCTCCCGGGTTATGTTGGAGCCATGTTTGTAGCGATTATTGTACGGAATCTTATGGAAGCGTTTAAAATGCCTCATTTTAACCTTAAGACGACGAATATTATCGGCGATGTTTCGCTAGGGATTTTCCTTTCAATGGCGTTAATGAGCATTCAGCTTTGGGAAATCGTGGATCTGGCGCTACCAATTTTTGCGATTATCGTCGTGCAGGTAGTAGCGATGATTTTATTAACAATCTTTGTTGCTTTCCGCCTGTTAGGGAAAAATTTCGACGCTGCTATCATGGTTGGCGGTTTAGCCGGACACGGACTTGGAGCTACACCAAACGCAATTGCAAATATGGACGCAGTTACAAAGAAGTATGGCCCATCCAAAAAGGCCTTTCTCATCATTCCGATCGTAGGAGCCTTTTTAGTAGATGCTTTATATATACCGATTATCGTAGGTTTTATCAACTTCTTTAGTTAAATTTTTTGAAAGGACTGAATGAAATGACCACAAAACACACACTTCCAAAAATTAATCAAGAACGTTTACTTAACAGTTTTTTAGAGCTTGCAAAAATAAATGCACCGAGCGGTTTTGAGAAACCGATGGCGGACTTCCTAGTTCCAAGATTAAAAGAACTAGGCTTTCAAATTCAGTTTGATCAGGCTCATGAACAGTTCGGCGGGAATTGCGGGAATCTGATTGCCTACTGGGAAGGAACAAATCAAAATGCTGTACCGCTATTTTTCTCCACCCATATGGATACAGTTCTTCCAACGGAAGGGTTGAATCCAGTGATTAGGGACGGAGTTATTTATTCAGACGGTACCACTATCTTAGGAGCAGATGATCGGGCAGCTTTGGCTGCCTATCTCGAGGCCATCCAAACAATCCAGGAGACAAAGATGGACTGCGGCCCGATTGAATTGATTTTAACAGTAAATGAACAGCCAGGACTTGTCGGCGCGGCCCATTTAGATTATTCACTTGTCAAAACCCAAAAGGGGTATATTTTTGACAGCAGTGGGGATGTCGGCCAGATTATTCTGCAGGGTCCTTTTAGCAGCCGGATATATTTTGATATTCGTGGAAAATCATCACATATTGGGCTCAATCCTGAAGAAGGAATCAATGCATTTCTTATCGCGTCTGATGCGCTAAAAAATATGAATCTAGGTAAAATTGACTCTGAGACGCTAGCTAATATTGGTATCATAGAAGGCGGTAAGTTGACCTCGATTATTCCAGGGGAAGTTCGGCTGGTAGGAGAAGTTCGTTCCATTAGTGAAGAAGGGTTAAAGAGACAGCTGAATCAGATGAAGCTAGAAGTGGAGACATCTGCTGCAAAACACGGCGGCACCGCTGATGTACATTTTGAAAAAAAATATCTGGGGTTCAATGAGCCTTTAGACTCGATTTTGACGCAAACAGCCATACGAGCAGCTGAAACTATTGGAGTTGAAGGGCATACGACGAAGACATTAGGTGGAGCCGATACAAATGTTCTTAACGAAAACGGTCTTACCTGCATCACGCTCGGCAACGGCTTTCGAAACATCCATACCTTTAATGAGCACATCAGCATCGAAAACTTAAACAATACCGCTCAATATACAATTGGCCTAATCGAAGAATGGTATAAAACAGCAAAGTAATATTTAAAGAGAAGTGTCTGTGGCACTTCTCTTTAAATGTTCCGGGTACAGGATCCACACAAACAAAACTACTAATGGCTTCCCTTCTCCTACTGAGTTCAACAAAATGGAGAGATTTCCCTGTAATTTACATTCCGTTCAACAGATTATATTTATCTAATAAATATAATGATCCAAAGAACAATCACTGTTAAAAAGCCAACAATCGAATTAAATACCGAACTAGGTAATTTGATTGCTCTAAACAGTATTACAAAAACCGTAACAATAAAAAGAGTAATAACTGTCAATAAAACTAAATTAATTGCTATGTTATGGATTGGTAACGCATCTACTTGACTAAAATCAAATGCCCGCCTGTTTAAAAGGCTCTCAATTCTAATGCCACTTAAAATGCCACTACCGACTGGTTGCATCGGACTCATAAACATTCACATGTCACTTTCCCCTTAACATATTTTCCTCGTGATTTGAATATCATTTATCATCCAATTCATTGAATAGTAATACGAAAAATAAATTTTAGAAATTCCAAATAGCCGTTCCAAGTGGACAACTTGTTAAAATCACCAAAGGAGGATTAGATATGATGAAAAAAGTTTGTAATAGAGGGAAAGATATAGATGAAGAGGTCGAAAGTGCTATTGAAGAAGGAAGAACACTGTTGTAATAATCCACTTATAATCTAACGATTTCTTCTGCAGAATGGCAATAAAAAACCCCTCGATATTTCATTTCGACAATAGGAGATATTTTCCTGTAAATTACCACGACTTAATTTCAGCTGTAATAAACAAGGGAGGGCCACATTTCGTTTTTAGGGTGTAATCCTAAATCAAATGGTTTCTTGAGGTCAGTTCTATGGGATAATGGAGCAACTGTTACAATTGGACAAAGTTGGTGGTAATTCTCCCTATTGTTAGAGATCACTACTACCCACCGCTCTTCATGCTCTTTTCTTTTTCCTAACTTATCAACCTGAGGAATTGTTACATCCCTATCGTCTATTTTCCAAACAGAACCAAATTCAAATTTTCTATGTTTCCAACCACACAACAACAAATTCAAGCTCACTGACCATGTTGTTGATGATTTTTACATCGATTAAATCGTAGTTGGGACTTTCTTTTGCTTTTTTCTGCAGCTGTTTAGCTAACCTTAATGACTGTTTGTTTTCATATAGAAGAGTCTCAACATGATCAACCCCTCAGTAGATAAATAAAAAAGACACTAAATGACGGTATAAACCGTTCATTTAGTGTCCTCCAGTTGACTGGTAGAACAATTTTAAAAAATAATGTTGTGACTAATTTTTTTCTTTTTGCTGGCTTTATTTTTTTGTATTGAATAAGTAAACCTTATTACTTCAGTAATTTTTAAAAGTTCAATATTGCCACTATGAAAACCAAAGCTTAGTGTTTTTTTAACTAATTCTCCAGGGCTAATATTAAGATACTCTAATTTATCACTGGTAGACCCATAAGATGTTCTTCTCCTTGTATCTTCATCATTGGGTACTACTTCAAAAATTTTTTGCTTATTGTCATCGTATAGACTTACTCTTAGATCATTTATTGATTTATACGACTCTGAATTATTAAAGAAATCGATATTTATTTCTATTGACGCATGATCTGCCATTTCTACTGTTTCTACTGCTTTACCTTGACCATTTATTTGATAATTCCTAAAATCATATTCTACTCCTATAATATTTGATGTAATTGTCCCTGCTTTTTTAAGAAAATGAGTAGTTATCAAGGTGATTACTGATCCTAATACTGCCCCGATTATACCTTCAAATGATTTTACTAAATCAATGATTACTTCGGACACTAAAATTCTTCCCCCTCGTCAAACTTCACCCTTTTCACCTTTCCTTGATGAGTAATTATCTTTGTCTCACCATGATTAGGTAAGAGTGTAAACCTCGCCTTTCCGTCACAAACAACAATGGCAAAGCTTCCTTTTTGTTCCATTATATCATTTTCTAGTTTCATAGTATTAGAGTTTATAGATCTTTTAACCATAGAAAAAGCCCTTGATATGACTAGTATACCAAGGACCTGTACTAATAATCCCGAGAAGGCTCGAACCTCCGACCCCCACCCTGTCAAGGTAATGATACGGATCCGATTATAACAGTTTATGTCTTAAATTATTGATATAATAGGCTCTATTTGTGGGTGTATAAGATTCTAACAGATGTAGTTGGTGGCAATAAACTTGGTTTTGCCACCAGATTGCCACCAACTTACCACCTTCTATAACCCCCTTGTTATGTAAAGGATTTCTTTTAATCCTTAACAAGGTAAATAGCATTCAAATGCCATAGAAAAGCGCTCAGAGTAAAAAATATTTGAATTTCCTTCATTAAGTCTTATTTAATTAAAGCACCCTATAGTTTAAGTACATTTGTTCACAAACTTATTACAGGAATGCTTCCCCTTTAGTTTAAGTATTCCACAAAAAAAGGCGTTCTATACCCCGAAAACCGAAGAATTTAAGGGGAAACGGGTAAGGGTTAGAAAGATGTCTCATGCTGATTTTCAGAAAAAAGTTTGATTAATACATCTAAACCATACAAATAAAAGAATACATATAATAAAGTATATTATTGAAGGCTTTACCCCAAACTTTTGGAAACAGCCTTCAATTCATATAACCCTCATAGATCTTCTGCAGCTTCTCTTCAAATAGACTCATGTGGACAGCACGTGCTTCCCGTAAATATTCTTTCCCTTCTACAAATAGAAGCAAAGCTGGGACTGAAAAAACGGTGAATCGTTCTGCAACCTCCTCTACTTCTGCCGAATTGACATGAGCGAGACGAATTTCCGGAAACTTTTCCATCAATTCCCCGACCTGCGGCAAAAGGGCATGACAAACACTGCAACCTGTACGGGAAATGTAAACAAAGGATAATACATGGCTGGTGATAAAACTGTCAACAGCTTCGATTGTTTGCAATTCTTCGAATGTCCTCATCCTTTTTCCGCCTTTCTGAAAAGTATTAGTTTAGCCATTCCTTTAAATAAGAGATTAATTAAATATAATGAGATAAAATTAATATTTAACTCTACTATACAATCAACATAATTTATAGTTAATTTTGTGCTAAAGCAAATCCATCGAATCTCATTTACTACTTTTCTGTAAACATGACAGTTCCTTATCACTGTATTTCAGTGATTAATAATTGCATCACTCCAGAAGGGCCCTTAATATTACCTTATCATTTACATTATGATCAATTACCCGTAGAGGTATTATTAAGATTAAAAAATAAGCATTATACCTTTTGAGCTAATTAGCCTCGGTCTTAGCATTCAGCACCTCTATGATGCGAACCGGATCAAATCCGAAAACCCATTCACCATTAATATTTGTTTGAGGAACAGAGAATCTTCTCGTCTTCGTTATAAGTTTTATCATTTCTATTGGATTAAAATCTACATTAATTTCTTTATATTCTATATTCATTTTGGTTAAAAAATCTCTAACCATACCACATATCGGACACATCGTGGTGGTGTATAGTGTTATATTTTTATTCATTCTTGAGCCTCTATTTCTAATATTTATTCTAAAATAATCAGTAACTAATAATAATGGACTGCTTATAGATTGTATTTATTTACTCCTGCCAATACAAATAATGTTATCTTCTCTAACATCTACGATATTTATTTTGCTCCCGCTGTTAGTTTTCGTTCTAATTCTTTGCTGTACTTGTTTAACGATTAGACTGTGGAAATTAATATCAAGTATCTATCGAGTAATACTTGAGGTCCGAATGGTAGTAGAAGCATCGTGAGAGGAATCTCCAAGTCTTGTAAAGAGAATTTGTGAAATGCTTCAAATTCTTCTTTTAATTGAAAAAAGGTAAAAGCCTTCTTAAGGAAACTGCCATATTCACCTAAGAAACAAGGATAATGAGTACTTTTGGCGATATCGATACCGGCAATTAGTGTTTTTCCGTATCTTGATTTAGCTTTTCATACCTTTTAGAACTCATAAAGTAGTCCTCTGTTTGATGATGGGTCAACTTGACACTCAGCATCATCCAGAGGACTCTTGTTCTTCCGATATGATGGTAATCCTCCAAAAAGGAATTTTCTATCAATAAACATTTAGTGATCGACGGTTTACACCACTTTGTGCTGGGAGAAGAGTGAAACCCCTCCTAAATACGCTCTACTTTGTGGAAGGATAAGACGGAGTTTAATCAAAATTCTATCATTTGATTAAACACAATTGGCTAATCTGTTATTTATATGCTTCTTTGGGGTACCAAAGCAAAATCTCAAAAACAGGAAACCTATTTTATACACTAATGATTTGGTTGTTATCATTTAATTCGAAAGAGCCTTTATCTTTTAGGAATGAACAAATAACGTCGATAGCACGATCGTCATAGTACGTTTTGGATTTCTCGCTTCCCTTCAATAATTGACCTCCTCCCCCTACCACTTTGTACGTTGCATGATTATCAAGTTCTTTTCCACCAACATACAAAGTTTGGATTCGTTGACCCCTGGGATTATACGGCTTGTATGTCATGGCAAGCCCTGAAGAGCGTAAAATATAGCCGCCTTTCTGCTCGAACGGATCCGCTGCAAAAACCATTTCTAAATTTGTCTCCATTATATCACGCAGTGCGTACCCCTCGACTTCAAGTGTAAACAAATTCGGGTTTGTTGGTATGATGCTGTTTAAGTCGTACATGGACAGTGGGCCGGCTGCAATTGGCGGACCATACCTCCAACCATGGGAAAAGGCGATATCACAATCATAAGAATGCAAGTAAGCATCTGTAATGAGCTTGTCCATCGGTGACTGCTCTAAGGTCATACGATGAAGGAGGGTATTCGTTTTACCAACTAAATGATTTATTTCCTCATTGAACGGTTCAACAGCAGATTTAACTAAATCTTTCACATCCGGGTCCTCCTGCAAACCTTCATGGATATCGATCAGCCGATACTCAAAGTGGGATATGTTGCCACTCTCCAATGAGATATCCAACCGCCCCAAAAATGCAGAGTTCGACCCTGCCTGAACGACAATAGTACCATCTGCGATGATGGGGCGTGTTATCCGGTCGTGACTATGTCCCGAAAGAATGACATCAATCCCTTTAACAATGGATGCCATCTTTACATCCAAGGGCAACCCTAAGTGACTTACAACAATAATAAGGTCTACTTGTCCTCGGAGCGTCTGGACAATATGGCTTACTTCTTCTATTCCAAGTGTGAAGGACAATCCTTTAGTAAAGTGATCCGGCATAGTCTGCTCTTCATAACCATATGTCAACCCTATGACACCAACATCCATCCCTTCCATTTGGAATTCCCTATAAGGAATGAAAAATGGCTTTTTTGTATCATTATCACGAACATTGCATGCAAGCGTAGGGAAAGGCAGTTCACTAGTCAATTTTTTCAGCTGCTCTTTTCCATAAGCAAAATCCCAATTGCCCGGAACAAATCCATCTATTTCCATCTTTTTTAAGATAGGGATTAGTGCTTCCCCTTGGCTTTTAAGTAGTGGCAGCGTCCCGTGAAACAAATCGCCGCTGTCGAAGAATAAGACATTGTTTTGTTGCCTCTTTACGTTTTTCACGTATTGGTTGATTCTCGCTAAACCACCTGCTTTTCTTAGCACCGGTTTACTTCCTTGCCAATAAAACTCATCATGCATATCTAAACAGCCATGCGAGTCATTTTGCTGAAAAATAGTTAACGTTTTTGCCACGGTATCCCTCCTGATTATTCCGCTATTTATACACATATACCCGGTAGTCTTTTCGATCCTAAACATTTATCCATTTAATTTATCTGGAAGAAAGTAGACTACAATTATGCTTCTTTCTTCCAGATACAGCGGAAGCAGAAATACATAGAGCACAAAAAAGCAAAAGAATTCTCTAACAGCTCTTTAAGTACTGAATCAGAAAACAACTTAGGAAATAGGTGTAATCAAAGTTATAAATGTAGGTATTGATGAAACATATGTGATAGTACCAACAGAATAATTAATAATTCAGAAGGGAGGTTGCAAACAATCTCCCTTTTTTCTATTGCGATTTTTGACCGACAAATTGTATGACATGGGACAACCCATTATGCAGTTCTCCTTCATGGCGCACAACCTCACCCATAAAAAAGTGAATGATTTTCCAATCTGAGAAGGTTTCTAAAAACTCTTCCGGTTTATATAAAAGATTTACATCTTTCGGACCACCACTTTCATACGGTAGTTGATAATGGGAATAAACCTCGGTGATATAGAACCCCCCAGGCTTAACCGCTTCCTTTACTCCCAAAAGAGTTTTCTTTCGAAGTTCTTCAGGAAAATGGCCAAAAATACATACAATCTCATCCCATTTGTTTTTACTCCAGTTTGCATTGTTCAAGTCTATAAGTTCCGTTGAAAGAGCTACGCCTTTTTCTTTTGCAAGATGTTCTGTTTTAGCTAACCCGGACTCAGCGTAATCCCAAGAAGTGACTTCCATACCCTGTTCAGCTAAAAACACAGCATTTCTCCCCTCTCCTTCTGCAATGGCCAATGCTGTGCCTGTTGGATTCAATTTTTTGTGTACGTCCTCTAAAAATACATTTGGATTTTTACCGTATACATACTGTTCTTTTTCAAAACGCGTGTTCCAATGGTTCAATTTTGTCACCCTTTCATTTTTCTTAGGTTCGACGCTATCTTCATAAGAATTATATGAATAATAAACTCAAATTACTGATGTCAAAACTGGCAGATATCATCATCTTACCCTGTTTATGAACATTTTAATGTTTGCTCCCGACTTTAAAAGTAAATACTTAATGTGAAAGGGAGTGAAAAACTAATGGAATTTCATTACACAGTAAAAACTTCAAAATCGATTCAAGAAACCTTTTCTTCCTTAGAGGAAAATTTAAAAAGTAATAAGTTTGGTGTCCTTTGGCATTTAGACCTTACTGCAAAGCTAAATGAAAAAGGCGTGGACAGCTTTACAAGACCCTTTCACATACTTGAGGTCTGCAATCCTGTCGAAGCTGCTAAAGTGTTGAGTGTTGATCCAATAGTCGGTTACTTCCTGCCGTGTAAAATTGCTGTATATGAAAGTGACGGGGAAACAGCTATCGGTTTACCCAAACCGTCTGCACTCGTCAGCATGTTAGATAATGATGAATTAAAACAAATTGCATCTGAAATCGAAAAAACCCTTATTGGTGTTTTGGATCAGAGTATATAATTTAAGGCTCCAGATTTCATATCTAGAGCCTGCTTTACTCTAATTATAAAATATCCAGCCAAGTTTTGATGGCTGTGCCTAAAATCAGGACTGCTAATACTCCCTGCAGTATTTTTGTGTCCATTTTGCTTCCCGCTTTAGCACCAAGTGGGGCCGCAATAATACTTGCAATTATCATGATGATTGCAGGACCGTATTCGATTTGTCCAGTCATTATTTTACCAGCAGTTCCCCCAATGGAAGAAATGAAAGTCACGGCTAAGCTTGTAGCGATCGTCATCCGTGTAGGGATTTTTAAAACTACAAGCATGATCGGTACTAAGAGGAAACCTCCTGCGGCTCCTACGATTCCCGATCCAACCCCTACAATCAGGGCTAATATCGCTGCCAGCGGTTTGTTGAATGTGACTTCATTCAAAGGTTTGTCGTCAATCTGCTTTTTAGGAATGAACATCATAACTGCTGCTATCAATGCCAATATCCCATACACAAGGTTTACTCCGTCTTCCGGTAACGCTTTTGAACCAAAGCTTCCGATTAAGCTACCGATTAAGATGGCAACTCCCATATAGATGATCAGCGACTTATTCAAGTATCCACCTTTTCGATATGCCCATACTCCCGCGATTGAGGCAAATAGCACTTGAATAGCACTTATTCCGGAGACTTCATGGGCAGTAAATGCAGCTATACCGAAAAGTGGAGGAACATATAACAGCATAGGATATTTAATGATGGAACCGCCCACACCGACCATGCCGGAAATGAAGGAACCGATAAAACCAATCAGGAATATAACGACAAGGAATGTTAAATCCATCGAGGACCTCCCCCTTCTTCATTTTTGTTTAAAAGTAGAATGGGACCTTATACGGTCCCATTTCAATGATGACTTACCTTACAGCACAACGGTTTGGTCCAATTTCCATCTCACGTTGCTTTTCTTCATCAGGAGAAATTTTCCCCATGTTTGTTTGTCGAATTTCTTGATACGCGTTTGGCTGGGGCGGCAAGTTTTCTGTAACCAGCTTACGGAATTCAGATTCGTCTTCAATTTGTAGCCCATGGTTTTCCTTGAATAGATTTCCCAATTTAGCGGCAACACTGCCATCATCATTTAATTCTTCTATAATCATGAAGTGAGCAGGAAGAACAACAAGCTCTCCTGACAACTCCCGATATTTGTTATAAAGACTATTACGCAAATCCCCAACCCAGTCTTCGGCCATTCCAGCCAAATCAGGGCGACCAATTGAGTCAATAAACAAGATATCACCGGTCATCAAATACTGATTATCTACAATGAATGAAGTAGACCCGATTGTATGACCAGGAGTATAAAGCGCACTAATGTCAATTTTACTTGACCCAATCGTCACAGAATCCCCGTCATTCAAAGGACGATACTCGAATGTCACTTCTTCCGCATCCTTTGGTGGAAGCCAATACGTTGCCCCCGTTTGTTCTGCAATGATTCTTCCACCAGAAATATGGTCGGCGTGAAGATGGGTATCAAATACATGAACAATTTTTGCGTTAATTCTCTTTGCAAAATCAATATATACATCCGTCATACGAGTCGTATCGATTAATGCCGCCTCACCATTAGATACAACCATATAGGATAGACAGCCTTTTCCAATACGGACGAACTGGTACAGTTCTCCGCCGTCTTTCAAATCGCTGATTTTAACAGGCTCCAAGTGTTCGCTCCATGCTTTCATGCCGCCTTTTAAGTAAGCAACATCCAAACCTGCATCTGAAAGCATCTCAGCAATCATCACTGAAGAACCCTCCTTCGCACAAACAACTAATATATCCTTGTTAGAGGGAAGCTGATCCATGATTTCCTCTACTCCATCAAGAAGATCGAAGTAAGGGATGTTCAAATGGACAATATTCTCTCCTTCAATTTTCCAATCTGAGAATTCGGTTTGGTTACGAACATCCAAGATGAACAGCTCTTCTTTGTTAAAGATTTTTTGTGCAACCACTTCTGAACTCCAAGATTTAATCGTCATATTATTACCCCCTTGGGTATATTTTTATTTTTAAAAATTTCCTTAGAACGTCAATGACACGTCTGCATTCTTCGCGAAGTCAAGGAATGTCACAGCTCCGCCTACTTCAACTCCATCAACAAATGCATCTTTTTCAAGTCCCATAACATCTATTGTCATTTGACAGCCGATAAATGTAACGCCCAAGTCTTGTGCCATTTCAATCAATTCAGGAATTGCCGGAACGTTCGCTTTCGCAAATCCTTCTGCCAAATGCTCTCTACCAGCTGGCATTGGAAGCTGATGGCTTGCTTGTTTGTGAATTAAATTCAGACCTTCAAATGTGAAAAAGATTTTTACTTCCATGTCTGTTGCTGCTGCAGCAGTTGCAATATTGAATACCTTGTATGCATCAAACATTCCACCGTTACTTGCAATAATCGCTACTTTTTTACCCATTTTAAATTCCTCCTATTAATTGCTTTCGTTTTTATTGTTCATTTCGCCTGTCCATTCGGACATGCCAGGTACCACATTGTATACTTTGCCGTAGCCTTTTTCAGCGAGCTTTTGTGCTGCTAAGTCACTACGATTCCCGGTACGGCATACCACGTAGATTTCATGTTCTTTATTTAACTCTTCCAACCGGTTTTCCAAATCACCCAATGGGATGGAGATTGCATTCGGAATATGGTTGAATGCATACTCCGCTTCTTCTCGAACGTCAATGATCGTGTATTGGCCATCCTCACCCAGTTTGGATAGAAGATCATCATTGCTAATTACATTCGGATGTTTCTTTTCGCTCAGTTCTTCGTTTGCAGATTTCCGGATATAATGCTTGAGCAGGTGTCCTTCTTCTATAGTTCCAATATAATGGTGACCAGAGTTTTCAGCCCATGCTCTTAAATCTGCCGTTGAACCTTTATCAGTTGCCTGAATTTCTAATACATGACCTTCAGGAAGATTAGTAATGGCTTTTTTCGTTTTCACGATCGGCATTGGGCATGCCAATCCTTTTACATCCAATATTTCGTTTGCATCAATAGAATTCATATTTTCTCCTCCTTCACTTAAGGTTGAAATTAGCTGAGTAGATTATTCCGTTTCGCCTTCCCATTCAAGCATTCCGCCAGTCATATTCGTTACATTGTAGCCTTGGCCTTCAAGGAATTGTGTAGCACGACCACTCCGGCCGCCGGAACGGCAAACCATGATGTACTCTTTTGTTTTTTCCAATTCGCTCATACGGAATTCAACTAATCCTAATGGGATGTTAACCGCTCCAGGAATTTTACCTGCAGCAACTTCTTCCACTTCACGTACATCAATGATATTCAATTCTTTTCCTTGTATTAATAGGTTTTCTACCTCTTTTGGTGTAATTTCCTTCATCCTGACTTCCTCCTTTTATGATCTCCAGGCGCTCATTCCACCACGGACATTTGTTACTGATTTAAATCCGGACTTCTTCAATTGTTTACTTGCCTGGCTGCTTCTCATACCGCTTTGGCAAATGACAACCACTTCCTTCTCTTTAGAAAGGGATTCTGTTTTTTGTGGCAGCTGGTTAAGTGGGATATTCTCGAACTCACGGATATGGTTCGCTTTATATTCCCCTTGAGTTCGGACATCAATGAATTGCTTGTTTTTATCCGTTAGTACATTCTTTAGTTCTTCTGTTGTAATCTGCTTGACACCTTTCGACGGCATAAAGCGAAGCGCAACCAGAATTACCACGACCCCAATGACTGTATATTCCATGAAAATCACCCCCCTTTTTACCCTACAGGGTATATTTTAGTCAAAAAAAATTATGCTTTTTTAATGTGGAACTTTAAAACACCATCGTTCTCTTCATGGCTCAATAATTCATGACCTCCGGACTTAGCCCAAGCAGTCAAATCGTTAAGCGCACCTTTGTCTGTAGCAAGCACTTCAAGAACTTCACCAGAATTCATGCCGTCCATTGCCTTTTTAGTTTTTACAATCGGCATAGGGCAAGCTAATCCTTTTGCATCCAACGTTTTTGTAACTTCCATTTTCCATTCCTCCTAAGTTTTATTTTAATACCCCTATGGGTATATTAGACGATAAAAAAAGGAATGTCAACACTCCTGTTTTTATCTACTCTTAACTAACAGATTTACTGCTTCTTTAATATAGTCATCTTTGTTTAACCCGTTTTCTTCAGCTTTCATCACACACTCGACCAGGTTTGAACTTACAATCACTCCCACTGTACGATCTACAGCGGAACGAACTGCCGATAGCTGGGTTACTACGTCTTTGCAATCTTTGTTCTCTTCCATCATTTTTAAAATACCACGTAATTGGCCTTCCATTCGTTTAATACGGTTTTTCATTTGATCATTATATTCCAATGTTGTCACCTCTCCATTTACTCTATCCTATAATCCACATTATATACCCACGAGGGTATAACGTCAAGAGAGGTTGAGTAATCACACCCCATCTCTTTAGAACATTGAATATTGGGGTTGATCCGGTCATATAGGAATTGTAAAAGAGAAAATATGATAACTTCCGTCTGTGGTAAGGTTGATTCCCCCTCCATGCTGGTTAATAATTTCTTTAGAAATAGCTAAACCTAATCCTTTTCCGTCTCCAACGTTATTAGTGTTTGTTCGATAATCTCTTTCAAATATAAACAGTTGCTCTTGACTGGAAATAAATTGTCCAGGTCCTCCAACTGAAATCATATAATAATTATTTTCTCTCTTTCCAGAGATTTTTATCGGTCTGTTTCCTTCATAGTAACGAATAGCGTTCTCAAGTAAATTACTGACTACTTGGATAATGCCATTTGGATCGATGTGAACCTGTTGTGATGCAATATCACTTTCATAACGAATGTTTTTACTTTTCATGGACCAACTAAACATACGAACGACTTGTTCCATTACTTCCTGAATGTCTATTTCCTGTTTAATTATAAAGTTTTGATGTTGAATATATTCAAATTGATCAATTGAGTCAAGTTGTTTCAACATATAAATCAGTCTATTTGACTCTTGTCGCAATGAATGGAAAAGTTGGCTATCACCTTTAATAACTCCCTTTTCCAAAGCTTTCAGGTATCCATCCAAATTTGTCAAAGGTGTACGGAATTCATGTGATAAATCTGAGAGTAATTTGTGACGACGAAATTCATTAGATCGCATCTGTTCAATTAGCTCATTAAAATGATGGATTAATTTATCCATTTCCCCATCCGATTTAACTAAAATCGGCTCAATAGCATTTCCTTTTTTCAAACTTTTCATTGAATTTATAAGAAGCTTTAATGGTTGTATTAATCTTCGGGTAAAATAAAATTGAATCATACTCCCCAAAATGAAAAAAATGATGATGAATATCCATAAATATTGCAATAGAAGACTCTTGAATTGTTTTGTTTCCTCATTTACTAAAATCCCATCAAATATTTGGCATGCCGTCTCATATATAGCCCAGCCTGAAAGCAAGATAAATGCCCCAATTACTATGGTATTTACTGTAGTTAATCTCCATAAGAAGTCTTTTGGTAAACATGATCTTCGTTTACTCTGTGACAAATTTATACCCCATTCCACGAATAGTCTGTATTCGTTTAGGCATACTTGGATCTTCTTCGATCTTATCACGCAGTTTTTTTATATGTGCATCAATTGTTCTTTCCATGATTTCCTTTTCTAAATATGGATACAGATGATTTAATAAGTTTTCACGTGGCAGAACTATATCCGGATTCTCCATAAAATGATATAGAAGCTGAAACTCATGCTTTGTTAAATGAATTTCTTTATCATGCAACAGAACCTGGCCTCTCCTTGGTTTAATGCATAAGCCATTATACGAGATCTTCTGACAGAATTGCCCTGTTCTCCGAAGAACTGCTTCAACATGCGCAAGTAGTTCTTCCGGATCAAATGGCTTTGATATATAATCATCTGCTCCTAGCCTTAACCCGTTGATCTTATCAGCAGTTTGTACTTTTGCACTTAACATAATAATTGAGACTTCATTTCTTCCTTGTTTTTTAACCCATTCAACATAGTCTTCTCCGCTTAATTTGGGCAGCATCAAATCCAGGATTATGAGGCAAGGATACTCATTTAAAAACACTTCTTGAGCGTGTTCTCCGTCCTCGGCTTCTACCACTTCATATCCTTCTTTTTCTAAGTAAATACGAACTAATTTTCTAATCATCTCGTCATCTTCTACGATTATTATCTTTTGTTTCAAAGGTTCACCCCCAACAAACTGCAGTGGATTGTTCATTCTAATTTCCCAAATTCCTTCACCATTAAATCGTAGTTCATAGCCCCTAAAGCAATGTATTGAATTCGTCCGTCCGAATCAATTAGATACGAGGTAGGGTATGCATTTACCTTATACATCTCCGCTACTTTGCCTTCTTGGTCAACTAACACTGGAAACGTGAAATCTCCATCTTCGATGAAGCCTCTAACGGTAGAAAGAGAATCCTCTGTATGTGTTAAATTAACAGCCAATACAACTACTTCTTCATCCTCATAAAACCGTTGAATATCGGGCATTTCCGCTCTACATGGCGGACACCAGGTAGCCCAAAAATTAATAAAGACTTTTTTTCCTCGTAAGTCTTCTAACGAAATCACTTTGCCATCAATTGTTTCTAATTCAAATTGCGGAGCAATACTTCCTCTTTTAGTACCTACTGCGTTAGTTTCTATAACGTCATCGTCTGTATTTGAAGAAATGACCGAATTATTTTTTTTCGTTTCATTTTTTGTGGCTTCATTTGAAACATAGTCAAATAACGCCCATCCAATTAAAACAATGGCAAGTATACCTAAAATAACTTTTTTCATTTCAACTCTCCTCTCCATTATCCAAGTCCGGAGAACCAGGTTCCATCAATAAGCCTTAGTAGATATGCACTTAAACGGGGTATCTGTCCAAAGAACAATAACACACCCATAAGAATCATCATGACTCCACCGATCTTCATTATGATTCCTGACTTACGTACAATCCATTTTGTTTTTCCTATAAAGAACGTCAGAATTAAAAACGGCAAGGCAAAACCAATCACATACAATACTGTATAAAGCAAGCCTTGTCCAGGACTTGTGGCAGCCAATAATAAGATTGATGCGAAAATAGGGCCTATGCATGGGGTCCATCCAGCAGCAAATCCTAAACCTACAAAGAATGTTCCTAAATAACTTGTCGTTTTTTTTGTATAATGAAATCTTTTCTCTTTCATAAAAACAGGTATGGTCAACCAACCGGCTACCACGAACCCCATAAAGATTATAAAGATCCCAGCTAATCGTTGTATTAGTAACCCTGTGTTGCCAACAAACAAACTTTGCATCCATTGCCCTAAATAAGTAGCACTTGTCCCTAAACTGATAAACACTACGGATATTCCAAGAAGGAAAACAAAGGAGTGACTTACTAGTTTTTTCCGCATAACCTTATTTTGCTCGGCCTGAATCTCCATTACACTAACTCCTGTGATATACGACAGATATGCAGGAAATAATGGAAGAACACAAGGTGATAAAAAAGAAATTGCGCCAGCCCCAAATGCTAAAAGCATACCTATTAATAGAAAAGTGTCTGTTCCTATTGCCATGACATCATCACCTCTTTAACCTGTTAAAGATCAGCACTCCTAAATTGACAAAGAAGAATACAACTATAAACTGTAAAGATAATAAATAACCAAAAAAGGATAAGTATGGTTGTGTAGTAATTAAAATTACAGCTCCTATCATCCAACTAAAAAGGATGATCGTAAACAATTGAAAATCAGTCCGTTTCTCTGCGACATAGTAAATCCCTAACAATAAGGCACTAAAAATCATATTCGATAGGGAATACTCGTTACGATCTTGAACGAAATAGATAAATTCAAATACGAATGAAGCAGTCAAAATAACTTGAAACAGCACTCTTAAAAAGTCGGACAGTTGTAGTACGTTTTTACTCATTCTGAAATAGACGTAGAATTCACTTAATAATACCGCCATATAAAAGGAGGATGAATCAGACGGATAAGCCAAAATCGCAAGTGGATCCTTTATAAAATCCGAAAGATTAACAATAATTTTTCCGATCCAGATGAATATCGTAAAATTGATCAGAAAGCTTACAACCTCTTCAAGCTTTGCTTTTTTCTCTTTTCGATCGAGAGAACTAATCCAATAAAAAGCCAATGACCCTAATAGAAAGCTAATTGCTATAATTCCAATTGAAATAAGTTTTGCAAGAGTAGCCATTTTTCACCTCCAATTTATTTTGATTATTGAATGTGAAATTATCATTATAATAAAAGACAGGGAAAATCTACTTAGCTGTGTCCTCATAAATTATTCACTTTGGAATTGCGTTGATTATGTCATTCAACATTTGTTCATCCATAGGACCCACAACTTTTTGAAAAATACGTCCTTCTTGATCGAGAATGTAGCTGGTTGGTATCGTAAAGGTTTCATAGGTCATCCCTACATCCCCTTCTGTGTCTAAAAGGACGGGAAATGTTAAACCATAATCAGTAACAAATGATTTTACAACTTCTTCGCCATCATCTAAATTTGTCAAATTAACCGCAAGAATTTCAATATCGTTATTTTTATGGTCTTCATAAAAGTTTTGCAAATGTGGCATTTCAGCTTTACAAGGCGGACACCATGTAGCCCAGAAATTAAGAATTACTATTTTCCCTTTTAAATCAGAAAGTTTAATTTGGTTACCGTCAAGCGAGGCTAATTCAAAATCAGTTGCGTATTCAATAATCGGTGATTCCGGTGTTTTTTTAGTAACTTCATTTATATCGAGGCTTTTATCATCGGCTATATCCGGCCCGTTATTCAGAATTGAACCACCGGAAGTCTCCTCAGTTGTATTGTTATCTGAAGTAAAATCAATCACCACATAGATCACTAATAAACCAATAATGATTACCGGAATATATTTTGTAAACATTAGCCTTTCAGCTCCTCGTCATTTATCACGAATCGTAAAACTTACATCAACTGATCCAATTATCGTTTGTATCATTCCACAATTATTGACAATCAGTTCTTCGATTTTTCTCAGAGTATCGTCTAAAATCATCTTTTCAAATTCCACATTAGCCGTAATAGCCACAGAAACTATACGATTTGCTTTTTCTGAATTTCGTTCTGCTTCAGCAGAAAAGTATAGACTCCGGAATGCAATCCTTTTCTTTTTAAGCAAATTTACAAGTAGTGATCCGCTGCAAGTAACTAAGGATGTTAACATCAATTCAAATGGCTTAAACCCTAAACTACTGTTCGGGGAAGCGTGTAACTCACTAAACTCAGTTATCCCCACTAAATGGTTATTTTCATATTTGAAATCCATTGTCACATCTCCCTTCAAGTTGAGTATGAATCCCAAATATGAAAATTTCATTAAAGTACAGTGATTTTAAATGTTTTTAAGAAAAGGTCTTATAATCCAAACTCTAATTTGCCACATCCTAAGAATTGATTCCTAAAACTATATTAATCGCACAATTAATCGTAATCTTCATCAACCACGTTTTGAGGTACTCTGGATTTTTCACTGTATGTATCTTCATAATAGATTGCTATGCAACTTCCTGAACAACATCTAAAGCATCTTGATTGATTTTTCACATATACAAAAGCCATTCAATCCTCAAATTGCTGGAAAATTTCCAAAAAAGGCTTTGTCATTCCCGTTTTGAGCCTTTTTCACTAAGCGTATAATTGAAATCACCACCCGTCTTTATTCCCTTACATCTATTGACAATTTAAAATTCAATTTAGCTCATTTATCCAATAAATAAATCGCCTAAAACGACGATTTTTTATTGTTACAATATCCATCTTGTTTGCTTATACAATGATTCTTGAAAAGGAACAATGGAAGCTACGGCTATTGAGGATGTTACTTTCTCATTTTCCCACTCAATTGATCTGAACATTGCCTTATTGAATAAGCACGTCCTTATTGCACTATCCTACCCGTTCGTTTTTACTTCCAATTTGCATACACCTACTTTCCCTACATTAAACCTATCTCATTTTCCATTGAGTTAGAGAATATATTTTATTTGAATGTATTTACACTTGAAGAGCAGTAAGAAAAAAAACATAAAAAATTAATTTAGGAGTGAATTCATGTCAAATAATTTATGGAATATAATGGAGGAAATATTCAAATTAGCTAAGAGAAATCAAGAATTTTTAAGGTTATATGATCAATTACCAGATGACGCTATAAAGTCTGTTCTTGATTTCATCGAGTACCTAAGTAGTAAGGATCAATTAAGCATAAAACAGAGGGAACATGAAAGTTTAACTGTAGTAGAAAATGGTATTATGGATAGTAGAAATCTGTAGATAACCTTCCAGAAGTGTACATGTTCCATTACAGATTGGCAATTAAGGGAGAAAGTTTGGAATACAACCATATAAGGGCTACTGAATATTTATTGTTTTTTCCAATTTACCATACCAAAAAGGGTAGTGAATCAAATCTTATAAATGACCACGTGCATACCAAAAATATTCACAAAAGTTCACATTTGATCCTAACAAGGATGTTTCTCGCTAATTTAAATGCTTAAAATCCGCCTATTTTAAGCCATATTAAGGCATTTTATTTACTAAAGTTCGCTGGCAGCGTAGAGGTCAGGGGTTCGAGCCCCCTATGCTCCATAACGAAAACCCTTGATAAATCAAGGGTTTTTCTATTTCTATCTTTATTTAATCAACGGAAAAAATTTAGTCCTGTTGACGAATTGTTGACGATTGAATTTTAATTTTTATTCCTTCACTCTGACTCACCTTTTTCAAAGGTTAAGGTTGTTCTTTCTTTAATGACCCCAAAAACTGAGTAAATGACTGTGCCTGAAAAATTTTAAAAGTATAGTCTCCATCGATTGCATACCTTTGCTCTGATAGTATAAGAACATGCGGTTTGTTCTCCAAAATTCCACTCTCGTATAGGTCAACATACCTCTCAATTTTATCATTCATTAGTTTATCGCTATAAAAGGTTTTCTGTACCTCGACAAAGAAAGGAGTCTTTCGGAACACACACAATAAATATTAAAGGATATGGAATAACATAAATAAAAATCAACAATATATAATTAGGAAAAACGCTCAGAATATAACCTGAGCGTTTTTTAATGTATTAATTTCCAATCATTACTCAACTAAAAGAACCAGTTTGTTTAAGTACATTTTTTCACAATCATTTTTTAAATTTCGATTGTAATTTAATATCTTTGCTCATTAAACATTGGTAAATCAGCTTAACGCCAATATGATGATTAATAATTTGTTCTGCAGTGATTTCTATGTGTAAATGAAACTAGTGTAATTATGAGTCGCATTAAAAATTTATTCTGTTTCGCTCTTTTTCTTTACAATAAATTTTGGTTCATATTCTGAAATAACTTCGAATATTCCATCATTTGAACAGTAAATATGATGCTCTACTGCTGGATATTCTTCACTCCCCATCCAAGGTAAGCCATCGAACCATTTTATGAGATCTGAGTTACTCATCTTGTAAAAACATAAAGATTTTTCATCTATAGACTCTGATTTATTAACAGCATCAATTGCAAGTTTTCCTAAATCAGACCTTACAACTTCTCCTGTATAACGAAAAGTCCAAACATAGTCTTGAGTAACCGAAATTTGATCGTAAATTATTGACACTTCATTTCCTTTAATATCTATTAGTTTTAAATACAAGCCTTTATCAGAAAAACTTAGGTCAGCATGCATAATATCATTAGTTAGCTCAGTAATAGGTTGCCACACGTGGAGTTTAGGTTCATTCATGAAATCAGTCCTCCTAACCGAGTATTTTTAGATTAAGTGTTTAGATAAGTATTAATCATAATATCTTATTTTGTCAGTCATTGTACCGTTAGGATAACTTAATGAGTAGGTTCTAGTAGAAGTACTTAGATAATAAGTAACTGTATAACCATCAGCTGATTTTGTATATACACCGTCACCATGATACTTTGAAGTTCCTGGCATTGAATCAAAATGTGATTTGGCTTTTGGCTGTCCCCCAGTATTTGTATAATTGTGGACTTTAGTAGTGGAGTTAGTATAGGTTGCTAATGACCTAATAGCACCCCACATTTCCGGCCCAGAACACATTAATGTTATTTCTTCACTAGAATATGATGAAAGTGATATTGATTCAGGTGGCATTTTTATTACGCATTGGTCAGTGTGTTACTTGGTAAAAAAGAAGTAAAAACAAATAATACTGCAATCGAAAGTAAATGATTATTTCTCACTCAAATCCCCCTTTCTTGGATTTGACGTTTATATTTTGTATAAGTTTCAATAGCTGTCTTGTTGAACTATTCTGCTTCGTTTGTTGAATAAGAAAAAGAGGTGACGCAGCTACCTCTGTTGTTAATCTAACGCTACCCGTTAACGCAATAATACTCAGTTCTTCATGGCCATACGCTCTAATAATTTCGCTGCTTCCGTCGCTGTTGGAACCCTAAGCATGTTCCCTTCAGCAAACTCATCCCCTTGTGGGTCTTCACTCGCTCTAACCTCATGTGCAGCTGCCTGAAAATCATAGATCGTCCGTCGATATTCATAACCCATTGGGCTAAGTAGTAACCAGTACGCTCCTGGTTCTTCAGCAAATGGCATCCCTACGCTACCAGCATTAACGATACTGACACTACCTACTTGTCTCTCAAATTGCATATGGGTATGTCCACACACAACAATCTTTTGCTTAATGTCTTCAAAAATAGTGGTGAGCCGTTCTTGAGACGTAAGGGGTGTAAAGATTTCTTCATCACTACGTGGTGTAGCGTGACAAAAAAGAATATCACCTAATCTATCAACATGAATTGTTATTGTTTCTGGTATGTCAGATAGGAAATCCCTCTGAGACCGATTTAACTGTTCAGCGACCCATTGTGTCTTCTCACGACCCTTTTCAGACATAGTAGATGGGAGTGATTTTCCGTCAAAGGCCATCACTACTTCCCTATCTCCATTTCCTCGAATAAAGCGTACCGGAGCAGTCAAGGATAAAATCCGTTCCAAAGTTTGCGTAGGCATAGGTCCAGAAACTATATCCCCTCCAATGACAATTAAATCTGGTTTAATATCTTCAAGTTCCTTCAACACTGCGTTTAATGCTGGTAAATTCCCGTGAATATCATAAAGTGCGGCAATCTTCATATTTCCACTCCTCCCTATTTTCATTAACTTTTCGGTCTGCGTATTAAACTATTCTACTCCGTTACTTCAATAAAGAAAGGATCCTATTCTTTCATCTTTTCCTTTCGTTCTTTGTTCTGAAAAGAAATTATTACTTCATAAGCATCTTTTGGGCTGCGTTTTGCTTTTTCGGCTTCTTCGTATGTTATTTCAATAGTACGAAAACGCGAAACTAACTCCCCTTCATCGAAATTTATAAAGTATCGTCCGTTCTCAACGCTAATTTCTATTCCATAATCAAAAAAGATAACTTCCATATTTATTCTCCTTTAATGATCGAAATTACTAATATGCCCAAGAGACTATTAAACAAACCTGCTTCGTTCGTATTTGTTTTAATAAGATTTTAACATAATATTCCACTTATAAACTTTATTTCTGAATAGAGCAATTAAAAAAGATCGTCACCATCGACGACCATCTTGTATAATTTCTTATTCAACTAAACTGCTCCGTTAGTTGAAGAACATCATCTCGCTTCCATTATATGTTATTTCTTTGGTAAATCAATAACCCTTTTCAAAAACAACAATCTTTGCGAAATCGGCATTTTATAATTAAAGTGGTTTCCATAACAACACAATAACGATGAAAATTATAATTTGAAAAAGACGGATATTGAACTTATCTTCGCGCACTTCTTCCTTATATTCATCCATAATAAAAGCCTCATCGATTTCTTCTATTCGTCGTTTGACTATATTCTTTAAGGTGTTTTCATACATTTCCATCTCTTTTTTATACTCTTCATTAAACTCTATAGTGGTAATTCTCGGCTTCATGTTCTTTTTTCATCCCAATCTTCGGGAATATAGGCCGGATCTCGAAAACCACCAGGCCCTTGATATTTTTTTGACACGGATCCGTTCTTCCCTTCGTAAATTGTGCCTTGTTGTATTTCCCCTCGTTTTAACCGTCCAACATCGATTTGCCGTATTTCCCCTAGTTCTGCCCCTCCAACATCATTGATAAAGTAAATATATGTGTAAAACGGCTCATTCTTGAACTTGACTTCCATTAGAAAATCTCGATAGTCTCTATCGTAAGTAGTTTTATATTCTTTGATATTTTCATCTAAGCCATCCTCGGATAAATAGTCGAGTACGGTTTCTATAGTCTGTTCTTCTGACGAACCATTAAATATTTCCATTTTACCAGTAACATAACCAATAATTAAAATGATTCCGATGACTGCTCCAATGTACTTCATTAATGAACTCCTTATTTACTAAGATTTCAAATACAGAAGATACCACATTCCGATTAAAGCTGACATTCCTAGAAAAATCATAAACGATTGTATGCGGTCAAAAAACCATAATATCCCGTTTAATAATTCTAATATAGCCTCCAATATATAATCCCCCCTAGTAAGTAAGCTCTTTATTTTCTGCGTTAGTCATATGTTCCTACAGTCCCGTCGGTCGTTATAAAGTGCCAGTTTCCAATGTTAGGCTCTCCATCAAAAGTGACATTACATTCAAAGTCCATTTGTTTTTTATCTAACTTACAGGATATCTCTTTCACTTGGCTTAAACGGCCTTCCGCCTCTAAATGCTCTTTGATTCTTTCGATAGTTTGATAGCGTTCAATCGGGGATCCGAATTTCAGGTAATAGATAAATCCACCTATTACTAGAAGAATGATAACAAATAATCCGAAGAGAATTCTGCGGTTTCTTTTCTCTCTTTTGGTTAAATACCCATCAATAGCCGGCATTATTTTTTTCTCTCTTTATACCCAACTGAATCGCTCCTACGAAACTCAGAATGGTCATCATCATCATTTCTGTTTTATATCCGTCATACAGTATATCGAGTCCACCTAATATCGTAAAAACGCCAAACGTTATAAACCACCCTTTATTGACTTTCATTTTTCTTTTTCCCATTTTCTATATATATCCATGCGTAGTAAACAAGCCAGAATAAAATAGGAACAATTAACGCCAGATGGTAGGAGCCTTCGGGTAAAATGAAAAGTATAATCAGTCCCACTATGACAAACGGAGGCAGGAGAATGAAATATTTTTTCCAATCGGTTTTATTCATCGTCTTCCTCTTCTTCTAATTCCGGATCAACTGATCCGATGTTTTCCAACATTTCTTCAATAAGATTATCTATATTTATTTGCTGTAAGTTTAAATCGTTATCAATGTTCAATGATCTGAGTTCTGTTTTCAGCGACACAGTATCCCCCTCTTCCTACAACATCTTCTTCAGCAATCCTGCCCCGTTAGGTTAATAGCTTCAACCAAAAAGATTAATCCTTCTTGGATCAACGCTCCTGTTAGTGTGTTATTCAAAATCACGTAAGTTATGTAGTACCTCTTCACCATCTTCTGATTTGAATACTAATGTAGATTGCAACGCATTTTGGTGGATCATTTCTAATATTTCTTCGTTCGGTAACAAAGGTATAAGTGGATTTTGTTCTTTAGCTCCTAAAGAGTAAGCAATGGAAAACTCTATTTCATCATCATTTAATGTTACTGTACGTTGAGCCATATAATCAGCGTTAGTTCCTGCCTTATTTTTTTCAAGGTCAAAAATATTTCGACCAACATTTTCTTCAAGTAATTCTTTTAAATTAGTAGAAGGTTCTACAAAAAAATCAAATTCATTAAAAAGTTGATGAAACTGCTTTGAACTCATTAGTATAGGCTTTTGCAAGGTAAAAGAGTAATACAACGACGTTGGTGTTACATATTTTCCATCTTCTTTACCATCAACATTTATCTTACCAATAATGGATTCATCTGTAACAATCGAAACATTAACATTATTTAGATTATCTAGTTTTTGATTAACCGAACAAGAAGCCATAATAATAGACAACACAATACACATAAACAAAACACTAACCGCTTTCATAAAATATCTCCCCTTATTCATTTTCTAAAACCAAATAACCTTGTTCAACTCCCTCCCAAAATTAGTAATTATAATTTGTTCCAAACCGGGTAAGCGAATAAAAGGGTTTTCCTCATTGAAACGCCATCTTAATATAAATAAATTTCAATCATTTTTCTCTATTAATCTAAATAGGTCTGAATAAAAAAGTTCTATCGTATCCCGGGTTTCTATATCGTTATATATTGTAAGGTTATACCCTTTTCCCTGAATTAAACCGGATGCATAAGGCATGCCTTTTACAAAGTCTCCTTCACCACGATATATATCATCGGTTGTAAATGGTACTGAGTTATGTGCTCCGATAAAAATAATTGGTATTTGTATATCGGTATAAATCTTTGAATACTTATTTTTAGAGGCTTCGGCTAATTGATCATTCATTATAAAAATGGCATCCAGTTTTTTATAATCGTTTTTGATTAAATCATCAAAAGTTAAGGATTTAAATTTTATCCTCTCATTTTCTATCTGCGTTGGAGCATCTCCTATAATGCCAATCACTAATTGTTGGCCAGTGTAAGGATTATGAGGAATTATAGAACTGCAAGCTGACGTAAAAGTAAGTACAATCAATAAAACAAAAAATATGTGTATAACAGATTTACTCATTATATCTTTCCCCTTCACCTATTCATTTTCGCATTTGAAGTCCATTAGTTCTTATCCTTTATAATTAAATATTAACATAATCTTCCATATGTTTATTCACAAATTTCTAAAAAATATTAAAGCCACAACTATAACCCCCTTCAATTCTTGCGTTGTAGAATTTATTGGAAATAACATTTATGAATAAAAAATGGTTGGTTAAATATTTAACCAACCACAATAAGACCACACACTTACATTTTTCTTATTAAATTTGTTCACAATTTGTACACAGACTTAATTTATTTGATTGAATTTAGTTAATCTGACTTTATACCGAACTCCGGGAAACCGTTGATATACCTGAATTTATTGTTTCATTTTAAATCTATTTTATGAATTTAACACTTGAACCCCTTCTGGCAGCGTAGAGGTCAGGGGTTCGAGCCCCCTATGCTCCATATTCCGAAACCCTTGTGTGGAAAGGGTTTTTTCTTTTTTCTGTTTCCCACTTTCCGCCTCAAAACTTCCTTTAATTCACACAGGTTCACACCTGTTCTGAAGTATCCTTTGGATTTTTTATGTTTTTGAACCTCTTTCGCAAGGATTACGAATTGCCTCTCTATCAGCATCTTTTTATTACGTGTATCCATGCTTTTTCCCCAGCCAGCGACCTTCAGACCAAGACAAATATTTGTTTCATATAAAAATCATTGCAGGTTCATGATGTTTTTTAAAAAATATGTAATAGAAGAAAATTGCAGGTCCATTATTCATGGAGTTCAGACTTCTAAGTTTGTACCTTTGTATGGTAGAACTAAAAACCCGCACAGTTTCCGAAAAAAATAAGCGGGTTTTTAGCGTTCTTCTAATTCACTCCGATGTCTCAAGGGTTGCCTCGACTTCCGGACTAATTTCCATGTGAGGATAGTTGATTTGTTCCCTGAATTCTACCCAGTCGAGATTTGCCATCAAAAGCAGGTAGCGTTTCCCGCTGGATGGGTCGCTGATGATGATGTGGTCACGGCCAGCTGTTTCCACGCGTCCCTGATAAACCATTGCATTCCATCTGCTGTTCCCTTGGTAAGTAAAATAGAAGGTACCAACCTTTCCTTTATTGAAGCGCAGGATATTTTCGATAAATGATTCTTCCACCACGCCTGTCGGTAATTGCTGCCCAGTCCCCATAGGAACCACCGGGACGGAATATGCCGGTCCAGAAGGCATATCCATAGGGAAGCTTCCTAGTTGTTGTGCGGTCCTATCCTGAATCATGGAAGCCGGATAATAATCAGGAAAATAATACGTCGGATAATAACTAGAGTCTCCATATGTCATATGAAGATCAGCTCCTTTTTTATTTATCGATAAAACTCTGGGCAATAGCCCGGTACACCTACATAGAAACAATGATTTTTGTGCGCAAAATCGAACTGCGTCATGGGGGATCTTGGCATCGTCGCGGCACAAGGGGCTCGGAATTTTTTCCCTGGACTGGGGTTGAAAAACCACAAGCTCATTCTGGCCCGAGGTTCCCTGTAACCATGCAGCAAATCCCTGGCCCTCTGGAGGTCAGCTTCGTCAGGTCGTTGTGTATACAAAGTTCCGTTTAAGACGGGCTCGAAATGAGGGATATCAGTTCCAGGTATAGTTTGATAAATCGCATGCCTGATATTGCGTAAATTTTTGAAGTCCGGAGCACAGTCTGCCTCGACCCGATTAGCCACAACAGATCCTACCATACTCATCCCTTGGGCTCCTTCACCGATCGCTTCCGACAGCATGAGCCTAGCTAACGAATCCACGTCACGGGAAGTATGTTTTATTCGACTACCCATATTCTCACCCCCCTTTTAGCCTATACAAGTAACTTATTGCCTGAAGTTGGTTTTGGCAACTTGCCTACCAGCCCAAACTTGGGGAATTCAGTCAAAAAAAAAAGCCCTAAAAAAGAGCGTGAAATGGCTAGTTAATCATCAAGAGAAGAATGGTTCTTGGTATTGGCGTTGGGGTATTTGTTATATTTATGGCACATGGGCTGCTATCACCGGAATGACATCCATAGGTGTATCTTCAAATGACCCTTCTATTCAAAAAGCGTTGAACTGGTTAAAGAAAATTCAAAATCCCAATGGCGGCTAGGGAGAGTCATGTAAAAGTGATATAAACAAAACCTATACCCCATTAAAAGTCAGTACCGAAACGGATACTAGCTTGTTTATTGTCCTGATTGCATTTTATAATTTCTTACTATCATTCCAGTGGATTTAATCATTCCAAACTCTTCGTAGTAAGGTTGGAGGTTTTCATCACACGTTAAATCAATCATGTAAAGATTTTCAAGTTCTTTTAGTATCCGTTTTACTAACTCCTTACCAATCCCTTTATTTTGATATTCAGGTAAAACCTCAAGGAAGGGAATGTAAGCAGATAATACACCATCACTTATAGCGGTGATAAACCCTATTACTTTATTTGTTTGTTCATCAATTGCAATGACAAATTTATCACTATTCTTCAATAATTTTAAATGAATTTCCGGATTAGGCGGATTTAACCACCCTACAAAAAAACCTTCTAACATATCCGCAGAAATATCGTTAATCGCAGTTTTATATAACATATTACCGACTCCTTATCTGAAATTTATATTGTACAGCTTCAAATAAGTGTCAATATAGTACAGTAACATTAAAAAACCTCCAAACTTTAGCGAATATAGTTAGCTTTCTATAAAAACTCCAAAAATCCTTTAAAAAATCATTTAGTACCTGAATACAATACACTGCTAGTTTTGATATCTGTTTCGATTATTAGAAATAGATCTATATAAGAAGTAAATGACTAATAAATTTAATATTAATAACATCAGTACGCTTGTTACTTCCATTCGATTTCACAAGGGCACTGTTTTACCTTTAATCTATTTTTCTTATCAGCATTTTGAAAATTCACAGCTTTTTATATGGTCATTCACAACTCCGATAGCCTGTAAATAGGCATAAATAATAGTAGTTCCAACAAATTTAAATCCTCTTTTTTTTAAATCCTTGCTAATCTGATCACTAAGTGCTGTATTCGCAGGGACTTCACTATGGCCTTCCCAACAATTGATGATCGGATTTCCATTCACGTAACCCCATAAGTAATCACTAAAACTGCCATATTCTCTTTGTACTTCTTTAAATGCTTTGGCATTAATAATAACAGATTCCAATTTTTTACGGTTGCGAACCAATCCTTCGTTTTGCATAAGCTCGTCGATTTTCTCTGGCCGATATTTCACAATCTTTTCAACATCAAAACCGTCCAATGCTGTCCGATAATTCTCACGTTTCTTTAAAACCGTATACCAACTCAATCCTGCCTGAGCACCTTCTAGAATAAGAAATTCAAACAACGTTTGATCATCATAAACAGGAACTCCCCATTCCACATCATGATAGTTAATATACAATGGATCTTCATTAACCCAGCCACAGCGTTTTACCATAAGGCAATCCCCCTATTATTTTGCATATGGTCCAAACTACCAAATTTTAATAAACTTGTATTACACTCATTTTATATTAGAAAGCGTGGAAGGCAAATGAAGGATGTACTCATTTTAGGAGGATCCCAGTTTTTCGGGAAGCTTTTGGTCAATATGTTATTGAACTAAAAAAGAAGCACCAGCGGATACTTCAAGTTGTCCCGTAGTGCTCTTTTTATTGGTTAAAGCTGTTTTTACCTTTTGATAATGCCCTCCGGTCACTTGCTAGTGGCGGCTCTTCTAACCATCCTTTTTCTATCATGAGATTTGCTCCGTCTTCGGCGAACAAAGCCAGTTCAGCCGTAAGAGCAGAATATTTTAGGGCCAGATCTCTTCTTGAAGTAACACTTAGAGCAGTCCCATAAAAGGCGATCGCAATTTGAGTAGATAATTGTACCTGATACATCATCAATTTGTCAGAAAAAGGGGATACAGTCGAATTGGTAACAAATGATTGCCATGACATGGGTGAATTAAGTTTTTCTTCCTGAAATATCGAATGAAAAACATTTATATGCTTATTGGATATATCCATTCCTCTGTTTATGTATTGTCTTACCTTTTTTGATTGGGCCACTTGACTAAAGCCAACCTTTAGTGCCACGTGTACATTCATTTTTTTCATATTAAACGTTATATCACCAATTTCCATAGCCGTTAACGGGCGGCGTTTACCAAACCAGCCTGTCATGAAGTTTTGGTGATTAACAAAATCAATTGAATTAGGAGGCGATATGACTGGCGGACGGGAGAATAGCCCTTTAGTCAGCAGCATATCCATTATTTTTTCGTAGAGGTTCATAACTTCCGAATTACAGTCAATGTAGTATTTTCTTAAATCGTCACGGATTGATGTACTTATGGAAAGTGCATAACCGGTAATCCCTTGCAGTGTCATAATATACATATAGTTCAGGTAAAAGGGATCCTGAAAAAGCCTTGGAGCATGGATATCTACATCTTGCTCTGTAAAACCTTGCGGAAACGGAAAGTTTTCACCCTTAAAAAATTCCTTAATTTGTTTGACATGTATTTCTGAATACTCTAAAGCTATCTTGTAAATATCGATAATATCATTATCTTCTATATGTTCAATTGCATATTTAATAAAACAAATTGACATCGTATCAAACATATATTGGGTCCAAAGACTAGAAATTTCGGGAGCTGTCAGCCTAGTCCTATTTCTCTCCATATTCCCCCTCCTTCTGTCTATTTTTTATAGATTATCCATTTTTAGACATACTATTCCTAAATTGTATAAATTTAATAAAAGATAGTTGTAACATTACCAGCGATTCTACAAAACTAGTGTTTTTTCATAACACCGTGTGACAAATTTTTTGAGTTTCTTCTTTTATAATGATGAAAAATGGCTTTTAGGAGACGATTATGGAAAGAACTGAAAGTATTTATCAAATTAATAGTGGTGTTCATGAATTGGACAAGACTAGTACTGATCAGGTAAGGTTGGATGATTTATGTTTTTTTCGTTTTATTGGGGGCAACTCTAGTGAAACGGATGAACTAATTAACGAACTTCGTGCGTTAAAGGAAAAGCATGATGTGTTAATTGGAATCTTCCGCTTTCCATTTCGCTTTGAGGGTAAAAGAAGATTTCAGACGGCTACTACCCAATATTTTAGGATGAAAGAAATATGTGATGCTGTTATTTATTTTCATAGTGATGCCCTTATGGAGATGATTGATAAAAGTACTACAATTCGTGCGGCCAATTTAACTTTTAATTCGATTGAAGAGCACATGATTAATGCTGTGAAAAACATCATTGAAGAAACTGGAGATGTGAATATTGACTTTCAGGATATAAAGACTTTTATCAATAAAGATAAGGGACCATTATTTATACATACAGTTGAGGGAGATTCTTTTGATGAACCTTTGAAGGATTTAATCTCAACACCTTATCTGCCTAAAGATTTTACAGATGCTAAGCAGCTTATTATTAATATCGGGTATACAAGAGATGTCGATATGGAAACATTTCGCCAGATTAACTTAAGGCTTCATGACCTTTTTTCAAAGGCAGATCTTTTCAAAATCGGCTCATATTTTATTGACGAACCGGGGAAGCACTTCAAAATTACTCTATTAGTAAATGGCATCAGTGATCCAATCGATACTCCTAATAATTATAAGAAGCTGTCTAGATTCAAGGACTTATTAATAAAATTTCAAAGATTGACTGAAATAGGAAGAAGAAGATTTAAACTATTGAGGAACTGACCTTAGAGCGGTCAGTTCTTTTATTTAATAATGAAAAGATTAGGAAGTCTTTACACAGTAAACGATATATCATAAAGAACTACCGCCGCTCCGCCGAGCATTTTATTTTGAGTCCAATGATTAAATTGATACTATAAATTTCGAATCTGTTTTATGAAAGGATACGTTACAATGACAAATATACAAATACCCGTTTCTGTTTTAAACCTCGCCCCTATCCGTGAAGGGCAAGGGCCAAAGGAAGCAATTGATGCAATGGTGGATTTGGCGCAAGCGACTGAGAAAATGGGTTATACACGTTATTGGATTGCTGAGCATCATAATACAGCAACACTGGTGAGTTCAGCGACTGCTATCTTAATTAAACATACATTAGAACATACAGAACACATCCGAGTTGGGTCCGGAGGGATAATGCTCCCAAACCATTCTCCACTTGTTGTGGCAGAACAATTTGGTACGATGGCAACAATTTATCCTGACCGGCTAGACTTGGGTCTAGGACGTGCACCTGGTACTGACATGTTAACGGCCAGCGCACTCAGACGTTCAAAAAATGATTCGGTCTATACATTCCCTGAGGACGTCAATGCACTGTTACAGTATTTTGGCCCTCAGGAACAGCAGGGTTATGTCAAGGCTTATCCAGGTGTGGGTACCAATATTCCAATATATATTCTCGGTTCGTCGACCGACTCAGCATATTTGGCAGCTCAGTTAGGCTTGCCGTATGTATTTGCTTCCCACTTTGCACCAAGATATATGGAGGAAGCAATATCGATTTACCGGAAAAGATTCCAGCCATCCCAATACTTAGACTCTCCTTATATGATGGTTTGTCTAAACGTGATTGCAGCTGAAACGGATGAAGAGGCTCAATTTGAATCAACTACCATGCAGCAATTTTTCTTAAATGTTGTTCGCGGTTCTCAAATGAAATTAAGACCGCCTGTTGAAAGCATGGAGCACATCTGGAGTCCAGCTGAACAAGAAATGGCCCAAGCAATGACCAGCGTTACCTTTATGGGTAGTAAAGATTCGATCAGACAACAGTTAAAGGATTTCCAAGATAAATATAATGTCGACGAAATCATGGCTGTCACTTATATTTTTGATCCGGAAAAACAAAAACGTTCTTATGAAATATTGAAAGAAGTAGTTGATGGAAGGTAAAGATGAAAGTAATTACTTCTGTTATGTACCATAACAGCATACGGACAGTGAATGAATATCACTGTCCGTATCATTCTTACTTCTGTTTTATTTCATTGGGTGAAGCTTCTCCCACCCCTACATGAACACTGGAGGATGGCTTATGCATTTCTTTGTGAGCCTTATCTTTCAGTTGATTAGAAAGTTTTTCACCTTCAAGTACGGCCTTTCGCAATTCAGATGCGTCCTCTATCTCTTTGCTTGTAATCGCATCTGCTGCACTAGTTGCACCCTGCATGACTTCAATATGCGTGCCATCTGTCGGCATGAGTTCATACCAGGTTGCCAGAGAACGGTATGGTTCTGGTGCCTCCTGACCCTCTTCACTCAGATGTGCAACTTCATCCACAGAGCCAATTACCTCACTTCTAAATTTGTTTAATTGATTTACGACTTCATCGAATTTAGCTTCCTCTTCTTTAGATAGTGGTACTGCAAGAGACTTTCCAAAAATCCAGCGAAGCGCATGGTGCTCCATCCCGACTCTGATAGGTAAATACAGCTTTGCCCAGCTAGCGTTAATAAAATCTGATGGATCAACTGTTGGTTTCCGAGTCTCTCCACCCGACCACCAGCTTGGATAAGCAACAAAAGATGCTCTCTCCCAATCAAACAATCTTTGCCAATAATCAATTTCCCAAATCTCATCCCGAACTCCTGCCGGGAAGTATTTTTCAATGACTTGACTTACCATCTCATTGACAGGACTAAGCGTTTCAACCATTCGCTTTTCAAAAGCATCAGCTTCTTGATTTGCTGAAGCTATGGCAGCGTCTCTTTCATCCTCCCACTCCTTTAGCCTTATCCGATAATCAGCTATTGCGTCATTATATGCTGTATTCTCGGCAGTCTGTTCCGAGACGGTAACTTTTTTATAGAATGAAGCACTAATTTGCACTTGAATTCCAGGACCAAAGAGCCAAGATTTCGCACCAATGTGGACGGTAACGCGTAACACCTGTCTCCCGCTTCCATCTAGAGTAGGGGTAGGCATTCCGACAATCCATCTGCTCACATCCTTTTGCTCACGGCGAGTGATAATATTAATGCCGACTTTCGATACGTCTCCGTCCCAAGTAAACTCTGCATCATAAGGAATATCAATCTCATATTCAGCCCGCATATCACCGGTAACTCCCCATTTATCTGCTTCAACGATTTGCGAGTGAAAAATTTTGGTCTCATTCTTGGTTGAAGTTGGTGAATCAGCTGTACCAGGTGCTGGAGGTTCTGCCGGAGGAGCAGGTAACCGTTTTTGCGCCTCGTCAATGATATATTGTCTCCCCTTACGGATCTTCTCGAAAAATGTCAGGGCGGGATCTTTAATGCTTGGGGCCCAGCAAAGCCGCGCTCCATAACGCTCCTGTGTCATCTTTAATCGTTGAAGAACCTTGAAATAATGTAAAGTTACGGGTGTAGTTCGGTTTGGGTTTCGAATTGTTCGTTTTGAGGTTGATTCAAAGCTTTGCTCGCTTACAATACGGAACATTGTCTTGTGCTGGGTCCGATATTTTCCAGCAACTTTGGAGCTTGCAGTCTGACTGTCCTTAACAGAACGTCTCATCGTTTCTTGATGTGCTTCTGTAACATTTCTTGTCTCATTTATATTAAACTGAGCATTTACTTGCCCATACATGGTTTCTGGAGATGCGTACTGAGCACCCAATCCCCAGGTAAGACCCCAGGAATCAGATCTGCTCTTTTGTCGTTCAAAGCCCTCCTGGATCTCAGTACTGTATGTACTGGACAATTCAACATCGAATTGGTTTTCCTGCTCATTTTGTTCCTCGAATGTAACCTCCTTTTTCGTAAAAGTCTTCTGTTCTAGGGTTACTTCCTCATCAGGGGCTAAACTTAAGGAATATACGTGCTCTCCCAACCCAAAACCTACTGGACGGATTCTTGTGCGATCCAAAAATAGAAAACCAATCTCTGATTGGAGTAATCCTGAAATAAACTCTAATTCTTGCTGACTTAGGATAGTTGGCTTCACATATTTCTCTAATAGCAGTTCTTGTCTGCCTGGATATTTAATTTGATCTAATAGAGTCGTAGTCTCTGATAGTTTCTCGGTTACGGATGTTAGCAGCTCTCGATTGGCTCCCCGTATCTTTGGAGTCAGAACTCCTAATTTATCTTTTACTTCAATTAACGATCTTCCGATTTCATTCGAGTTTTGATCCGAAACTTTTAACTTTAAGAATTCTGGGTTCGTTGAAAGAGTTGATTCTAACCGCTCTTTTGCCTCATCCATCGCATTTTTTGCCCATAATTCCGGATAGCCAATATCCTTTAGAATATTTTGTAAGCGAGTTAGGTCCAAGTCTCCATTATAATGTACTTCTAATAGTTTTTGCTTATTATAAAACGGTAAAAGCGGTGTACGGGCATCATCGAATGTAATTTTTAGCGGAACAAAATAGTTAGAATACACAAATCGGTCCGAGTACTCTGTTTTAAACGACATAACTTCTTCACTTATGTCGGCAACGTACTTTTTTGACATTTTGTTTCCTCCTCTTTAAGTCGAAATTGGTTAATTAGCAGATATTGCATCTGCTTCTTTTTTAAATAATCTTGCAAAGCCATCGTATAACATCTCTCGAGATGAGACTTGCCATCCGATCCCCAGGGCTTCTTCTAAAGCTGCCTTTCGAATAACCGTTTCTCGGACTGCGTGCCATGTTAACTTATCAAGTGCCAGTTTCACTTCTTCTGGTGCCTTGCCCTTACCGGCCTTCGCATATTCTTCATCCAATTTGCTCCAGTTCCCATTAAATTTTTTCCCAAGGTCTTCATTAACTTTTTTCCATAACTTTTCAAATTGATCCGAATTCGTTGATGATGTAAAGTCCACATTAATGACATGTTTGATCTTAGGATCCGCTATTGTAAGGTCAGACTGGAGATCTCCTACAGTCGTACTTCCCTTAATCCCAAAATGTTCCTTGAGAAATTTAGTGATCGATTTTTCAGTACGAGCGGCTGCAGTCTTTTCTAGTCCTAAAACATCCAGTACATCATCACGTTTAGCTAGCAGCGAAGCGACAGATTTGTTTAGGCTTTCTTTTGCTCTTGCCAAATCACCTGGTGAAGCACTGTTACTTAAATTAAGCAGTTCTTCCACAATGGTTGATAGTTTTTTTTCAGTCCGGAACCAAGCACCAGGGGCAACTTGTGAGATGACAACTGGGACAAGATGTGCCATCCGCTTGTGGATGAGCAGTCCAAGGTCCTTTGGGTAAAATTTCTGTTTGCTCCGCCGAAGCTCAGTAAAAGATTCATAGGTTATTTTCTGCAGTAGATTTTGAAGGGAGGTATCAATCCGTTGCTTAAGCAATTTAATTGCCTCTGCATTTACTGTTGCTTCCTTTAAAGACAACTTAAGCGAACGTCTGCCTGGTTCTTTGAATAGTTCATCTATTCGGTCCAGCATCTCGTCAATCGCAGCCATTGCTTCCTCCCTTGTAGCACCTACGATTCGTTCAGACATTGAAGCCATTAGCATAGGCTTTCCCTCTTCGAAAACACCAACCATGAAACGGGACGGCATGATATTTCCAGGAAATGCATGCTGATAACATCTGTCAATTATAGGCATTAAGGTAATGTTATTATGGACTAGAAATGCTCGCCCTTCCTTGAATAGTTTTCGTAATACTTCCGGTGGAAACATTGTCCTTAGAACATCCAATCCAACAGTAGGAATTTCATCAATAACATTTCTTCCAATGGACAATAAGAGCTTTGCCATATCTGCAATAACCTCTTGTGATTTTGCTGCTGTGCTTCGTAACGACCTAAACATGAGTGGTGCATGTTCCATCGCCTTTTTCCCGGTAGCTTGAAGGAGTTTCCCCAAGGCTCGAATACCCGTTAATAGTTGCCATAAGTCACCAGCAATCCTGCCCAGATGGCGTCCGGCATCAAATGGTTCATGGTTTTCCAGGTGCTTCTCAAACTCAACGTTCCACTCTCTCCAAGTATTCACAACTTCAGAAGGGAGGCGGGATATGTCCAGTTGTTCTACTAAACTATCAAGGAGCTTGCCAATCATTTCAGCCTGGTTATGTATGTCCGTAAGTCCTGCATCAGGGTCCGTAACTAACTTTTTTATTGTTCTCATCTGGTATTGGGCCAACTTTAATAAAAGCTTGCCCATTTCAATAATATCCACCACAATCGTCGCAAACGATTCTCCAATTCCAACAACGCATCCTGCCAACAGGCCGGCCGTTTCACTCCCATCCCAGTCCCTGTAATAGCTAATTTCAATATTTTCAACACCTAGCGAATTTAAATAGGAACGAAGCTCTCCATTTCGGTCTACCGTAGAACGAGTTAGATCAAAGAATCTTTCAGTGTACCCTCGTTTGGCTAAAAGTGAAATAAAATCGCGGATATTACTTGCATCAATATGTTTTTTTAGAAAAGTTAGGATTCTATCATGTGAGATCCTAAGACTGAATCCATCTACAATCCAAAATTCCACATATAAAACAGCCATTTCTGCACGCGGGTCAATCGTACGCTGACCAAATACCTGACTTAGCGTTTCATCAGGAATCGCCGGTACGATATACCTATTATCTGGATCAATGACAACCATTCTGCTTTTTCCATTCATCGTTAAATGTTCACCTCCTTAGTCTTAGTCTATAAATCTTGGTAAAATAGGAATGCTTAAAAGTAGTCCAATTGGCTACATTGGAAATTATATGTAGTGTTGGAAATCTATATTAATGACCATTTTCCTATTTCACTAAGGAAAATAAAAAATCGACATGTAATGGATAGTCCATCTATCATGTCGATCTCACTGTTTGATTTATTTTACCTGCCATTGGCAGGCAGACTCACTTCTACACATGTTCCTTTATTTAGCTGGCTGCAGATTTCCATTTTCCCGCCATGATTTTCTACGATTCGAAAACATACCATTAAGCCGAGCCCCGTCCCATCCTCTTTCGTCGTATGGAAGGGTTCGCCGAGTTTTGGAATTTGATCCTCAGCAATCCCGATACCTTGGTCGATTATGGAGATACAAACCAAACCTAGATCCAGTGTTTTCATTCTAACAATTATCTCACCGCCATCAGGCATCGCTTCTATCGCATTTTTCAATAGATTGATAAACACTTGTTTCAATTGGTTTGGTTCACACTTAATCGCCAGGTAATCAATTTCATAGTCTTTAATGATTTGAATGTTTTTATAGTTCGCTTGAGCTTGCAGTAAGGAAATAATATTGTCCAATATCTCTATTATATTTTTCTGTTCAAAACTAATAACCTGGGGTTTGGAAAGAATCAAAAATTCACTGACGATTTGGTTAATCCGATCAATTTCGGTTAACATGATTTCGCCATATTCTTTTTCTTTATCAGAAATAAGCAGCTGGATGAACCCCCGAAGTGTCGTTAATGGATTGCGTATTTCATGAGCTACTCCTGCTGCCAATTGTCCTACGGCTGATAGTTTTTCTGATCTTCTTATCATTTCTTCTGCAAGCTTTGATTCTGTAATATCCTTGGCAATTTCATATGTCCCAATAAAATGATTATCTGAAGTAATCGGAATCATTTTAACTAATATATCTCTTTTTCTTCCATCCCTGTGTTCGATTGCAATCGTAAATTCCTGAGGATACCCTTTTTTAACCTTCCGATAATAACTTTTATGCCGATTCAGGTATTCAGGTAAAATAATGTCTTCCCACTTCTTCTGTTTCAGTTCTTCCTTTGTATATCCGCTTAATTTTTCGGTTGCCTGATTGGCATCTATAACTCTCCCACTGAGATCTAATGTAAAAATCGGATCAGTATTATAAAAAAACAAAGATTTAAATCTTTGCTCGGTATCTTCTAATTGTTTGACTAATAATTTATTGACCTCTTCCTCTTTTTTCTTAAGTTCCTTTGCAAAATACTTGGCTTTATCGTATTGTAAGCCGCACCACCAACTCGGCGGAATGAAGAGAGCATTTAAAACCCATTCCATAATGGGAATATAGCCGAGTAACAAATAAGAATTTATTTTAAAGATGATTCCTGAAAAAAGGACTAACCCAACAGCCCAGACTCTTCCTGTATACTTCACTATACTTATCTCCTAACACGGTAAAAACTTCACTTCACATAGTACCATAATCATAGAGCAATACGTAGAGAACATAAAAAAACTCCAGGCTGTAGAAAAACTTTCGATAGCCTTTTATTTTGTTTATTGACTTTAACAATTCACCGCGTTAATTTATTATAATATCATTCATGTATAGGCAGTCGAACAGGGTGTTGATTTGCACTCCAGGCGCTTCGCTTTCCGCGGGCGTGCCGGGGAGCCTCCTCGGCGCTTTGGCGCCTGCGGGGTCTCCCCTGCCCCGTACTCCCGCAGGAGTCTTCGCGCCTTCCGCTCCAATCAACATGGCGGTATCAATACAGTTCTTCAACTCAAACAATAAATAATAAAATAAGTGGTGAATACAATGTTTAAGCCAAAAGAGTCAAGCCAAAGTGAATATGAATTTGTTTCTATTATTAGTTCCAGACGACCACCTGCTTCGTTTGATCGATTAATATATTGATTTTTCGTTCCTTCTTGAAAAAGTCCGTCCTTATTATAGCGATAATAACGGTCGTCCTACCGTTCCTCTTATTCTCTTTAAAATGATGTTTATTGGTTATCTTTGTGGCATTCGATCTGAACGACAATTAGAAAGGGAAAAAAGAACAAACGTTGCCTATCGCTGGTTTGTAGGCTTGAAATTTAAGGACGCAGTTCCACATCACTCTACGATTAGTTGGAATCGTCAACACCGTTTTAAGGATACGAATATTTTTCAAGAATGATAAAGATCGAGATCTATACATTTGCCCTAATAATCAAGAATTAACATATAGAACAACTGCTCTTGAAGGTTATAAAGAATACAAGTCTGATTCAAAGAAGTGTCGTAACTACCCACTACTATCCCAATGTACACAGTCAAAAAATAAGGTAAAAATGGTAACACGACATATATGGGAGGAGCACAAGGAAAAGGTCAGGTTAAATCGCTTATCTAAATCGGGAAAAGTGCTTTATAAATTTAGAAAAGAAAAAATTGAGCGAAGCTTCGCAGACTCAAAAGAGCTGCACGGGCTTCGCTACTGCCGGTTACGGGGATTGAAGAAGGCAAGTGAACAGGCTCTCCTTACGGCAGCCTGCCAAAATATAAAAAAGATTGCAACACACTTGGCAAGGTTAGAAAATGCGTTGCAATACATTAGGTTGATTATCCCCTGTTGATTGGAGCGGAGGGCACTCGACTCATTTCCACTGCCTTATTAAAATCTATATTGTAGCAGTGGAAAGTGGGATAGAGAGGTCACTGGAGACCCCGCAGGCGCCAAAGCGCCGAGGAGGCTCCAGGACCTCCCCGCGGAAAGCGAGTGCCCGGAGAGGAAATCAACAGGCCAGTTCGCATAGGCTATGAAATAATAAATCGTAAATTAGACATAGACAAAATAAAAAATTGCCGAGAAACCTTTTTCGACAATCTGACTCCGCTTTTAGCGGAGTCACCTTTAATATGTTACAACTACTGTCTTCTTCGGAAGCTCTAAGCTTTCTGATTCAATCGTAATAGTTATTTCTTTACCTGTTCCTGGCTGACCTGGCTCTTGAGCACCAATAGCTTTAAGATTTAAAAATCCATTTCCTTGTGCTCTTTTATCTAATCCTAAGTCTTCTGTTTGTTTGACTAATTGAGCATACAGCTCTGCTTCAGTTAGCTCCCTGCCAAATTCCTGTTCAGCAATAATTTTGATTAGAGCTGCTGCACCGCTCACATGCGGAGTCGCCATGGAAGTTCCGCTCATTTTAGCATATCGTCCGCCTGGATAGGTTGAAATAATTTCAACCCCTGGAGCCACCAGATCAATTTCATCATTGGTGTTAGAAAACTCAGCAAGATTTTTATTTAAATCTACTGCACCGACAGCCACAACTTCCGGATAGGCACCCGGATAATCCATTTCATCGGTATCATCGCGGCCATCGCCGCTATTTCCGGCTGCGCAAACTACTAAAATATTATTTTGCACCGCCTTTTGAAGAAGCCTGTGCTCCTCTTCATCAGCAGGTCCGCCAAGAGACAAGGAGATGACAGAAACCTTTTCTTTATTTGGACCTCTCCAATTGATTGCATACTCCAGCGCTGCATTGATCCATTCGAGATTTCCTGTTCCATCCGCATCTAATACTTTTAATGCGAGTATGCTAGCTTTTGGAGCAACCCCTACTACACCATCATCATTTAAGCTTGCAAGAATCGTACCGCTGACATGTGTTCCGTGTCCATTATCATCATGGTAATCTCCGGCTCCTGTAAAATCCTTACCATCAATAATTCGATCCTTCAAGTCAGGGTGTTCTTTATCAATTCCCGTATCCAGTACAGCAACGACAATTCCTTCCCCGTACTTTCCTTTTTCCCATGCTAATGGGGCCTGAATCAAATCAATCCCTTCTGGAATGCTTTCTTGTTCCATCTTCTTGTCCAAAATCTCTAGAACTGTGTAAGGAATCAACCGCTTTTCTTTCGCCATTAGATTTTCCCCTCTCTAGATATTTTTTCGGAGCTACTCTAGCTGAAAACATCGCTACCCCATCAGACTGCTAGCCCATCGCTCTTGTCCATCAGCATGTTGCAAAAGGGTCTATTCCCCCTTTTTACTAATATATCAAAATCTTTCTCAATAATTGATAGAAAACTGAAAATTCAGTTCTTTTGTCATAGAGTTCCGGTAGCAACAGCTGTCTTTTTCACTACTTTTTTAGCAGAATAAACGGAAAAATCACCTCCCTTTTGAGGTGATTTTTCTATTGTTCTTTATTTCAGAAGCTTAAACAAAAAAGGAACATCCCCTAACCAATAAATCAAAAAGGCCATAATAACTACTAATAATAAATAAATGGCGAACGCAATGTATTGCTTTTTGGATTCCTCCATATCATCACCCGAAAGGTAGGATTCCCAATTTATCGCACGTTATCCTTTCTTGAATATGGAGGTATAAAAGAAATTAATCTTCTAATCAACGGTTCGCAATCTTTAGACTGTTCCCCTATAAAACCTTGCTCAGAAACAGTTTTGTCCGTTCTTGCTGCGGGTTTTCGAATAACTCTTTTGGCACATTTTCTTCGACGATGTAACCCTCGTCCATAAAGATGACACGGTCACCTACTTCTTTTGCAAAGCCCATTTCGTGTGTAACGACGACCATCGTCATTCCTTCTTTGGCCAACTGTTTTATGACTTCTAATACTTCCCCGACCATTTCAGGGTCTAGCGCAGATGTCGGTTCATCAAACAGCATAATTTTCGGTTCCATCGCTAGGGCTCTTGCGATCGCAACCCGCTGTTTTTGTCCGCCCGAAAGTGAGTCGGGATAGGCATTTTCTTTTTCTACGAGTCCGACTTTTTTCAATAGCTCGCGTGCTTTTTGAGCCGCTTGTTCCTTTGTGACCTTTCTAACTTTTATCGGCGCAAGCATGATATTTTCTAATACGGTTTTATGCGGAAACAGATTAAAACCTTGGAAAACCATCCCTACTTCTGTCCGTACTTTATTGATGTCCACTTTTTTATCGGTTGTATCGACACCTTCAATAAAGATACGGCCAGATGTAATCGTTTCTAGCTGATTGATACATCTTAGAAAAGTTGACTTTCCTGACCCAGATGGTCCGATGACAACCACAACCTCTTGTGGTTCAATCGATACATTTATATCTTTTAAGACTTCATGATTACCAAATGACTTTTTTAATTTCTCTACACGGATCATTCTGTTTTCAGCCTTCTTTCTAGCAGATTTAGCAAGAAGCTAAGACCTATCGTAAGGATTAAATAGATAAATGCTGTAGCTAAGTACGGCTCCCAGACCTTATAGTACTGGCTTACCATGGCACGGCCCCAATACATTAACTCTGGTGTTGCGATTACAGCAAGCAAAGAAGAATCCTTTAATAGGATGATAAATTCATTGCCAAGCGGAGGAATCATGCGTTTGAAAGCCTGCGGCAAAATGATATGACGCATCGATTGGCCATGGGTAAAACCTAAAGAGCGGGCGGCTTCCATTTGCCCGCGATCAATCGATTGGATCCCGGCCCGGAAAATTTCCGCAATGTAGGCTGCTGCATTAAGCGACAATGCAAGAACCCCAGCTAATATCCCATTTGTTTCTCCAGTAAAAAAGGGAACAACTCCAAAGTGTATTAGAAAAATTTGTACGAGTAAAGGCGTCCCGCGAAAAACAGTAATATAAAAAACAAACGGAAAGGCCAATACCTTGTTCCTCATAATTCGCCCTAACCCTATTAACAGTCCTAATACAGTACCTATCAGAATTCCGGCTAAAGATAGACCTAATGTAAGCAATGTTCCTTCTAATAATAATGGCATATATTCAATAATAATGTCCCAACGGAAATTCACTAGACATCCCCCTTACATCTTACGAAAGCACAAACATTCAAATTGAAATCTTATTAACATATGATCCTAAACTAAGTGGTATATCTTTATGAATCATGATTTTAAATAAAACTGCGTAACTTTAATGGAAGTTACGCAATTTTATTTGTTATTTAATTATTGTTGTGATTGTAATGTTTCAATATCCGGTTCAGAACCAAACCATTCTTGATAAATCTCAGCATACGTTCCGTTTTCAAATACAGTATTAAGGGCTTCATCAAATTCAGCCTTCAATTCGCTGTCTTTCGGGAACAAAATTCCATAGAATTCTAGTTCAAATGCGTGGGTATCTTCCACTACCTTAAGTCCCTGATCTGGGTTATTAGCGACATATTCTTCGATAACTGTGTTATCAGCCACAACTGCAGCTGCCCCGCCTTGGAGTAATTCTTGAATGGCGAGATTGTTATTATCGAATTTTTTGATATTCGTATTGTTTTTACCAAGTAATCCTTCCACTGCTGCATCACCAGTTGTTCCCCCTTGTACAGCAACAACCTGGTCTTTGAGATCCTCGGCAGATTGAATATCACTATCTTCAGGCACTAAGATCTTATTAGTTGAAAGGAAATAAGGATGTGAAAAATCATAGGATTGTTTTCTTTCCTCAGTGATCGTGATAGCAGATACTGCTAAATCTGCTCTTTTAGACTCAATTTCGACGAAAATCGGATCCCAGCCAACATTTTCAATTTCTAGCTCGTATCCGGCTTCTTCAGCAACTGCATTGATAAAATCAATATCAAAACCGACAATTTTATCACCCTCGAGGGATTCAAAAGGAGCATAAGCTGCATCTGTAACCACCCGTAATGTTTTAGTTTCAGGTGCGTTATCGCCTTCTGCTCCGGAACCTGATTGTGTGTTTTCATCTGCGGTCCCGCAAGCAGCTAAAAGCAGCATAAGTGATGTAATAATGGAAAAAATAAAATATGGTTTTTTCTTCATTTCATGTTCCCCTTCCTATTATTTTAAGCTTCCTTCAAGAAGCACTACTACTTTAGTAATATTTTTTTATATTTAAACTATACGGCATCTTGTTTACTTATGCAATACTCACTTTAGTGCATTAAATTGGTATTATATTGAAATAACAAAAGGATATCGATTAAAATCAATAGTGATGAGTTTTGTCAATATAAAATAATATTATTCAGAATATTAGATTAGTAAATTATTATTCACAAATAATACATCACAGAAAATTCAGATATATCTAAATGCAAAAACAGCACCTCATCTATGTCGATATAAATGAAGTGCTGTTTTTTGTAAGACTGTATTAAAAGTTATGAAACTTCTAGATAAGATTGTTCAACCAGTTCATTCTGTGGAATCTTCCAAAGCTTACTCCATTTATAAATCGATGCAACCAGGATCACTACACCGAGGGTAAGCATGATAATAGATAGAATACCATTTAATACATTAAATCCAGCATTTTCTGGATTCCAGTAAACATTTTGAATCATCCAGAATCCTGCTACGTTTACAGTCACATATAGGTATGCGAGCGGAACAAGACAAGTTAACATATACCAGCGCTTATTCGCAATTTTTAGGATAACAGTTGCTCCTACAATGAGACCAATCGATGCCATTAACTGATTCGATACCCCAAAGAGTGCCCATACGGAACTAATATCTCCTGAGTATAGAAGGTATCCCCAGAAAAGACAAGCTAATGCACTCGCGATAATGTTAGCAGAAAGCGAGTCTGTACGTTTTAATGGTTTCACGAAATCCCCAAAGAAATCTTGGATCAGGTATCTCGCAACCCGTGTTCCCGCGTCGATTGCTGTTAAAATAAAGACAGCCTCGAATAAAATAACAAACTGATAGAAATAAGAAGCTAATCTTTCAAAAATCTGAATTTCCGTGAAGATATAAGTCATCCCTACGGCTAAAGTTACGGCCCCACCCGTTCTTCCTTCTAGATCCATTCCAACACTTTCACTTAGCTCTGCTAAATGAACAGTTTCCATTCCAAGCTGTTCGAATCTTTCCGGTGTTGAGTTAATCGCAAAATAATCTCCTGGCTGTAAGGATACAGCTGCTATTAAAGCCATTACAGCAACTAAACATTCAACCAGCATTCCGCCAAATGCAACACCCTTTGCATCACTCCAGCGGTTAATCATTTTTGGTGTTGTTCCAGAACCAACGAATGCATGGAAGCCTGAGATGGCTCCACAGGCAATCGTGATTGAAATGAATGGCCATACTGGTCCGGCCACAACAGGACCGCCGCCATTAATAAATTCTGTAAAAGCAGGGAATTGAACAGCAGGGTTTACCACGAATACCCCAATAATTAAGGCTGCAAATACCCCAATTTTCATAAAAGTACTTAAATAATCGCGCGGCGCCAACAGTAACCAGACAGGCAGCGCAGCCGCAAAAAATGCATAAGCAGGTAATAAAATTGCCAGTGTACTTTTCTCAAACGTTAATAAATCTCCAAGCCATGTGCCTTGGATGTTGTGACCAAAAATAACAGCTAATAATATAAGTCCAAATCCGACAGTTGTAGCTATTTTTAAATTTCCTGTCTTTTTGTGATACAAACCTACTGCCATCGCGATCGGAATCGTAATTCCTACGGCGAAGGTTCCCCAAGGGTTTCTTTCTAATGCACTTAAAACGACAAGTGACAAACCGGCCATTGTAATCGTAATAATGAACAGCATAGCTAAGCCTGCACAAAATCCTGCTACAGGACCTAGTTCTTCTTTTGCTACCTCTGATAACGATTTTCCATTTCGGCGCATGGACGCAAAAAGGACAACTAAGTCGTGGACAGCACCCCCAATAACAGCACCAATTAATAGCCATAATAATCCTGGCAAATAACCGAACTGTGCCGCTAAAATTGGACCTACTAACGGCCCCGCCGCAGCAATTGCAGCAAAATGGTGACCAAACGCCACCCATTTATTGGTGGGTACATAGTCTTTTCCGTCTTCTAATTTATGTGCAGGTGTAGGTTTTGAATCATCGATCTTTAATACCTTTGCCGCCATAAACGTACCATAAAGACGATAAGCAATTAAAAGGATACAGATCGAACCAATAACAATTGTAACCGCATTCATTTTACCGTTTCCCTCCCCATCATTTTTATAACCAACATCTATCATATTAAATGAAAACGCTTAAAACCTGTTTTCAAAATAAAATACGTAAATTGCATGATGGTTTACAGAAAAATAAAAATGAAATGCAAGATCTATTAAATGCCAAGGAAATTTTTCATATCCTTTACATAGGTTCGGCTTACCGGGACTTTCGAGCCGTCTTTCAGAATTAAGTTATAGGTAGAGTTAAACCACGGCTCAATTTCTGCAATATAATCCATGTTAACTATATAACTTCGATGAACGCGCAAAAATTGGTTATGGCTCAATTTTTTCTCTAATAAGACGAGTGCATCACTCACTGTGTATTCTTGTTTGACCGCTTTGATCGTAGTCTTTCCTTCAAATGATTCCAAATAAAGAATGTCCGTTAAAGAAATTAAAACAATCCTTTCATCAACTGAAACAGCGATTTTTCCATTACGGTCGTTTTTAATAGAGGGGTGAAAAGGAATCGTCTTATTCTCGATTTCCCTAATTTTTTTAACCTTATCCAGTGTCTTCTGAATCCGTTCCTCATCAAACGGCTTTAACACGTAGTCCACTGCATTTAAATCAAAGGCCCGCACGGCATATTCATCATATGCAGTTGCAAAGACAATAGCAGGAGAAGGTTCAAGTGATTCAAGCTGTTTGGCTAAATTCAAGCCGCTATCTCCAGCCAATTCAATATCCAGAAATACAAGATCTGGCATCAGCTCCGGAATTTCTTTCGCTGCACTTCGAACAGAGCTGCTTTCTCCTAAAATATTTACTTGCTTACTTCGAGACAGCAAATATTTTAACTCATCACGCGCAAATGGTTCATCATCCACAATATAGACTTTCAACATCTCTTCGAAACCCTCCTTCCCGCAAAAAGGTTTGGGAAAATCTAAAATTCTGTATCAAGATTTTACTACATTAGTAGACTATCATTTTTTTCTTTAGAAAATCTCCCTTTAGTCTTCCGAAATATGATATGCTTTTTAAACTTGTGGAAAACAGTAATTTTTGACACTTTATTTTGTCTTTGTACGTAACAGCTATAGTATATTATAATCCTAAGGTATAGTTTTTTAATAATAATCTATTTTGCAAGATTTTCCTATTTTTTAGGCGTGATATAAAAAAGAACAGGTAAAATATTTCTGTTCCTGATAGATGATCGGATAATAGAGGAGTGGACGAAATGGAGAACTGGATTACCGATATTATGGAGCAATTCGGCTATTGGGGAATATTGTTCCTAATTGCTCTTGAAAATGTATTCCCCCCTATCCCTTCGGAGGTTATTTTAACGTTTGGAGGATTTATGACAACTAAGACTGATTTAACAGTAACAGGGGTCATCCTCTTTGCAACTCTAGGCTCTGTTGGAGGAGCCATCATTCTCTACGGGATTGGTTTACTAATTGATGTGGAAAGATTAGAGAAAATTGTGGATAAATGGGGGCATATTTTAAGGATTACGAAAGAAGATATTCACAAAGCGGATGCATGGTTTGATAAATATGGCGTCTGGACTGTATTTTTCTGTCGTCTTGTTCCTTTAATTCGAAGCTTGATTTCAATTCCAGCCGGGATGTCCAATATGAATTTTTGGATATTCCTAGTATTTACAACACTGGGAACGTTAATTTGGAACATCCTTCTTGTTAATATCGGTGCGGCAGTAGGGGCTTCATGGGAGACGATTGTCCACTATATGGACATCTATTCCAATGTAGTTTATGTGCTATTGGCGATTCTATTTATAGCGGTTGTTGTTTTATATATTCGAAAACGCAGAGTTCGAAGCTAAATGTGCAAAAGGAGCTATCACTTATAGGGTGGTTGCTCCTTTTTTATCTTAAAGAAGAATCTCCTCCCCTCTCATGTCTCCCGTTATGAATCAACCAACAAATGTCCATAATGTTAAGGATGTATGAGGAGGGGTTCCTTTGACTGATCGGTTTTTTCTGCTTTTTTTAAGGTTGCCCTTAGTGGGACGTGTCCTATGTATCGCTTCAATTTCCATTGTTTTTTTTGGAATTGTGATTCATTTTGTTGAACCAAATGTATTTCCCACCATCTTTGATGGCATATGGTGGGCCATTATAACCGCATCAACGATTGGCTATGGAGATTTTGTGCCAACAACTTTTGAAGGAAAAATGGTCGGTATTGCTCTTATTGTAGTTGGAGCCGGATTTGTTTCTACCTATTTTGTATCGCTCGCTACTACGGCTGTTCAAAGACAAAATGCGGTGAATGAAGGAAAGGTCGCCTATGTTGGCAAGAAAGACCATATGATCATTGTCGGCTGGAATGAAAGAAGCCGGTATATCATCAAAGAAATGACGAAGCTTTATCCAAGACTCCGCATTGTTTTAATCGATCATACATTACGGGAAAAACCAATGCCTGATATTCATGTTCATTTTATCCATGGAAGTGCAGACCAGGATCATATTTTACAAAAAGCTGGCATTGATGAGGCCCATACAGTTATTATTACAGCCGATCCCAGTGTGAGTGAAGTTCAGTCGGATATGAGAACCATCCTTCAGCTTATCGCTGTAAAAGGGTGTAACAGAGAAATTTATTGTGTCGTGGAAATTTTAACAAAACAGCAGGTTAATAATGCGATTAGGGCTGGAGCAGATGAAATTATCGAATCCAATTATTTAACCGGGTCAGTATTAATGAATACGCTGGTCAATCACGGTATTTCAAAAGCGCTTTCCTCCATATTAACCCAACATCATGGAAGCAAGGTAGAATTTATCGAGCTTCCAGATGATCTGATTGATCTCCCTTTTTCTATGATCATTCAGAAATTTTTTCAGGATGAAATGCTAGTCATCGGAATTAAAAAAAGAGGGGAAACATTAGTTAACCCTCCTTTTGATACGAAAGTGGAAACGGGAGACGAATTATTACTAATTCGTGGTCATTATAAAAACAAGTCTTCTAATTCCTGAACTAATGACTTGCCGAGATCGATATATTCTTTTGGAAAGCTGGCATCCTTATCCACCGGTTCTTGAAACTGATTGGTCATCCCAGACAAAAGACCGGTATCTGCCTCCTCATCCAATCCGCGCTGATATTTATGAGAGAGAAGCAGCGGTCTTCCAATTTCTACTGTAGTACCCAAAGAATCAAGCTGACCATCTATGGCTCTAAAAGGAATCCGGAGAAATTGATAGCCCACGCGATCATCGATTAAATAATCAAAATAACCATGATCATATTCCCAGTTCGATCCGATTGTATAGCCCCTTGGCTTCAGTTTGTCTTCAAGCCGATAGAGCGAAAAGTGCTTCCCTTCTAAATTGGATGGAATTTCAATCATATAAATAACCCCTTTTCAATATTTACCTGTGTTTAGTGTTACCGATTGAGCAGGGGATTATTTATTTTTTGCAACATAGGGACGGTTCTTGCGGTTCAGAAGTATGGATAAAACAGAAGAACCGTCCCCCTGTTTCATAAACGTTCTTCTAATTTTTTCTTTTCTTCTTCGAAGCCTGGCTTGCCTAAGAGTGCAAACATATTTTTCTTGTAGGCTTCAACACCTGGCTGGTCGAACGGATTAACTGCCAATAAGTAGCCGCTCATTGCACAGGCTTTTTCAAAGAAATAAACTAAGTAGCCAAATGTATACTCATCCATTTTTGGAATATCTACAACTAAGTTCGGGACTCCCCCATCTGTATGGGCCAATAGTGTTCCTTGAAACGCCTTTTTGTTGACAAAATCGACGGTTTTTCCAGCCAAGTAATTCAATCCATCGAGATCATTTTCTTCCGCTTCAATGGTGAGTTCATGTCTTGGCGTTGTTACATTTATGACGGTTTCAAATAGATCTCTTCTGCCCTCTTGAATATATTGGCCTAATGAATGCAGGTCGGTTGAGAAATTGGCGGAGGAAGGATAAATTCCTTTTTGATCCTTTCCTTCACTCTCGCCAAACAGCTGCTTCCACCATTCTGAAAAATATTGAAGACCCGGTTCATAGTTGATTAATAACTCAACCGTTTTTCCCTTGTTATAAAGGATATTACGTACTGCTGCATATTGATAAGCCTGATTTTCTTTAAGCTCACTCTTGCCATAATCGTCCTGAGCCTGACGAGCTCCTCTCATCATTTCTCCAATATTAGCACCACTCACTGCGATCGGTAATAACCCGACTGCAGTTAATACAGAATATCGGCCTCCCACATCATCAGGGATCACAAATGTTTCATATCCATTTTCATCTGCGACTGTTTTAAGTGCCCCTTTAGCCTTGTCAGTTGTCGCATATATTCTTTTCGCTGCTTCCTGTTTCCCGTATTTTTCAATTAATAATTTTCTAAAAATCCGGAAAGCAATGGCCGGTTCAGTCGTAGTCCCGGACTTTGAAATAACGTTAATAGAGAAATCCTTGTTCCGCAGAAGATCCATTACGTCTTTTAAATAAGTAGAGCTGATGTTATTTCCTAAAAAGATCACCTGTGGTGTTTTTCTTTCCTCTTTTGATAACACATTATAGAAAGAATGATTTAACATCTCGATTGCCGCACGTGCACCCAGATATGAACCGCCAATTCCAATAACGAGAAGGACATCTGAGTCCCCTTTGATTTTTTCTGCCGCTTTTTGAATTCGGCTAAATTCATCTTTATCATAGTTTTCCGGCAGGTCAATCCATCCTAAAAAGTCACTGCCAGCCCCTGTTTTGTCATGTAAAGCGTTGTGCGCCGCTGTTACAGCATCCTGTAAGTATGTAATCTCGTGCTCGCCAAAGAAAGCAAGTGCCTTCGAATAATCAAAACGAATATGTGTCATAAAGGCCCCTCCATTACTCTTAAGTATTCGGTCATTATCACTTTACAGAAAGGTGAAATCAGAATCAAGTATGGGGGATTTTTTTGAGCAAATTTGAATTTTATGGAGCAATTTTATTTTTTTTCGAGCGGATACTTGCCTAGATGGAGCGGCTACTTTCTTTTTGGAGCGAGAACTTCCATTCTTGGAGCAAACCTTTCCTTCTTTTGAGCGAAATCTTAGTTATTCGAGCAAGCTACCCTCTTTTCGAGCATTAAACGTATGATTAAAGCGGATCTCTTCTGCTTGGAGCGCTCATCAAATTATCGCATTCCTACGTCATCTTCTTCTAATAAGACCTTCTTCCTACTAATCAGACCCCCTACTGTCCTCTCATTTCCTTCTAATTTCCTGCTTTTCAACCGCACTAATTAAAGACAGTTAATAGACTTGTCTTTTACTAAACGCAAATTTTAGAATTATTCTGAATATTTATTGCCACTATCATTTATTAAAAATAGTGAGGAGGAATTATATGAAGAAGAAACATTTTTCGGCTAAACTGGCCATATTAGTAACATGTTTTGCTTTACTGTTTTCAGCTGGAATTCCAACTGCAGCCACATCTAAACATAGTGGCTCAATACAAATGACTGAATTGCTAACAAATACATACTACGGGGAGCCACAACCATTATTAACTCCATTAGACTCCGCAGTCAGTATTTTTAACGGGGCTGTCGGAATCGAAGACGGACATCATGTCATGTATACAACGACGAGAGGAACCCCTGCCAAATTAAACGTTGTTGATCTTGATGACTATAAATTATTACGTGTCATTGATTTAGTGGGTACAGAGAACACATGGGCACATAAGGTTACTGTAGACGGAGATCTATATATAGCAACGATCGGGGGAGGAGCAAAACTATGGAGGTATTCTCCAGACACAAAGCAAGCCTCTATTGTTGCTGCGTTCCAGGGAGAAAGCAACCCTTTTTCTATCACCTCTGATCCTGAAGGAAATGTATATGTTGGAACCTATCCAGGCGGCAAGGTTTTCCAATATAATCCGGAAACACAGGAAGTAACAGACTATGGCCAAATGAATCCTGGGATTACACAGGAGTATATTCGATCGATAGCCTATGTAGACGGAAACATTTATGCAGGTACAGGTCACAGTAAAATCATAAAATATAATATCGAAACAGGTGAAAAAACTGATATTGCTGCTTCATTAGGTGAACCTGGCCATGTATACGATTTAGACCAAATAGATAATCGCTATTTATTTGCCCGCTATGAGCTTTCCTCTAACGGTTATATATACGATACAGTCAGTGAGCAATGGCTGGATACAGTGATCCCTAACGTTAGAGGATTACATGTAGAAGAAGAATCACTTAATGGCAATGTTTATTATATGGATGGGAATCAATTCAAATATTTTAACCTCGAAACTTTGGAAATTCACGATACGGGTATGAGATATCATAGTGGATTAAGAGGAGCCGATTGGGTTGAATTCAATGATCCTGAACTTCCAGGGAAGAGTTTGGTTACCATTAATTTCAGCGGTTCAGTCTATATTTTTAATATCGAGACAAAAAAAGTGATTGGTCTCCCTTCAGTTGTTAAAGGCACAGCTGCTACTATTAGTCAGGTTGAAAAAGGACCTGACGGAAATTTATATATTAGCGGGGATCAGACTTCTTTAGGAGCAATTTACAATCCTGATGATTCTTCAACGAAATCATTTGCACTCGGTCAGGGAGACAGTATGAGTGCTCTTGGCGACAAAATGCTGATTGGGGTTTATCCAGATGGAAAAGTGGTCGAATTTGATACGACTCAAGAACCTTCTAGCACAAACCCTAAGGATTTGTTCGTTTTAGGTGAGGAACAAAACAGGGTTGTCAATATTCACACGGCTGATGGAAAAGCCTTTATAGGCAGTGTACCATTCTATGGTGAACTTGGCGGCGCATTAACTATTTACGACCCAAAAGCCGAAGGGGAAAAGTATATGGTATACCGGAATGTAGTAGAAGATCAAAGTGTAGTCAGCCTTGCCTATAAAGACGGTTTGGTTTTTGGCTCCACGACAATCAATGGCGGACTTGGCGTTGACCCGACTGCAGGAGAGGCTAAAATTTTTGTTTGGGATGTAATAAATGAACAAAAGGTTAATGAAGTCACTCTTGAAATTCCGGGACTAGAAAAGCCGCAAACAATCGGTGATTTATCGTTTGGGCCAGATGGATTGTTGTGGGGTGCTGCTAATAATATGATTTTTGCGATGAACCCCGATACATTAGAAGTTGTTAAGTGTAAAAAAATATATCCAGATGGAACGTTGTATTACAGCCCTTGGCAAACCGTGAATCTAAAATGGTCAAACGGGATACTCTATGCAAATTTTGATGAAAACCTGACATCTATTAACCCGCAAACACTCGAAAGCAAAAAGATTACTCAATTTGTATATTCATTTACTTTTGGTGACGACGGAGATATCTATTATGCACTTGGTTCAAATCGAACCTTTCTTTACAAAATTGAGGTGACCAGTTTTACATTAATGCTTTCCCTAATTGAATCCTATCAAAAATCAAATGAAATCGGGCAGCCTCTTGCGACTCAGCTTCTAAATAAATTAAATCAAACTGAACATCATCTAAAGGATGGCAAAAGGGAACAGGCGGTCAGACAAATGCATGACTTTGTAAAACATTTAAACCACGAGGATATGGCACAGTTTATATCAGAAAGGGCCAAACAAATATTAAATTCAAAAGCGGAAAACCTTATCGAAATTTTAACTGCTGAGGGTGAACCTCCAATGCAGGTTTTACCACTGACGAATCCTAGTTTTGAAGAGCCGGTTGCAAATGAACATATTCCAGGCTGGACTTCAATTTTTAATGAAACAGATAACTATTATAAAGAAGTTACCAATCAACAAAGCTTAACTGGTGATTATAGTTTAAAAATTACAGATAAGGTGAGAAATGCATCCGTTGCAGTTGTAAGTGATGCAACTGTAATCGAAGCTGGCGCAGAATATACGGCTTCTGCTCATGTATTTGTAGAAGAAGGAGAAGGGAGTTTAATGCTCAGGTTTTATGATGAAAATTACAGCCAATTATCAGAGCATTCGCTGCCGTTTAAGGTTATGCTAGGGCAATGGGAAGAGGTTCAAATAAAAGGAACCGCTCCTGAAAATGCTAAATACGCGCGCATCTATGCCTATATAACCAGTTATCAAACCGGTACAGTTTACTACGATGATATAAGTCTTGAGAAGCCTATCTAGTAAAAAAGAAAGAGTAAACAGATCACCGTTTACTCAGGCAGTCGAAAAATTTTCGATAACCTTTTATTTCACTATAATAAAAGGCCTTCAACAGGTTTGTTGATTTGCCTCCCTGTTGATTGGAGCGGAGGGCACTCGACTCATTTCCACTGCCTTATTAAAATCTATATTGTAGCAGTGGAAAATGGGATAGAGAGGTCACGGGAGACCCCGCAGGCGCCAAAGCGCCGAGGAGGCTCTCAGACCTCCCCGCGGAAAGCGAGTGCCCGGAGCGGAAATCAACAGGCCCGTTAGCAGACACAATCAATTAATAAAAAAATCGGTCATTTAGATTTAGACAAAATAAAAAATTGCCGAGAAAAATACCCTCTCTCGACAATCTGAGTAAGCGGATCACCGTTTACTCTTTTTTACTTTTTTACAACGAAGCCTGCAAAATCCTTAAAACGTCCTCTTTCTTTAGTTTCTGGAAGTTTCCAAATTCACCGCGGGCAATCGCTTTGTCTGCAATTTCTTCTAACCTGGAATCATCAATCTCATAATCGGCCAGACGGCTTGGGGCTCCAATCGAACTCCAGAAGGAACGTAAGGCTCCAATTCCTTCAAGAGCCACTTCTTCATCGGATTTTCCTTGTGGGTCAACACCGAACAATCTAACTGCCAGCTGCTTCATTCGCGAAGGGTTTGTGGCAAGGGTATGTTTGATCCAATTTGGGAATAGAATCGCTAAGCCCCCTGCATGCGGTATGTCATAAACAGCAGAAACTGCATGCTCGATATTGTGGGTCGCCCAGTCTCCGCGATACCCCATTTGTAGACTTCCGTTTAAAGCAATTGTTCCATTCAAAAGAATCGTTTCTCGAAGCTCGTAGTTTTCTAAGTCATTGACAAGCTTTGGCGCTGCTTCAATAACCGTTAGAAGCACTGATTCACACATTCTGTCTTGTAATGGCGTGTTCGTTACGTTATGGAAATACGACTCTAGCACGTGTGACATCATGTCAACAATGCCGTAAATCGTTTGATTTTTAGGAACCGTTATTGTATGCGCCGGATCGAGAATTGAAAATTTAGGGAATGTCAACGGGCTCCCCCATCCGTACTTTTCATGGGTTTCCCAGTTCGTAATAACGGAGCCTGAATTCATCTCAGAGCCAGTCGCTGCCAGAGTTAAAACAGTTCCAAACGGAAGAGCTTTCTCGGGAATTGCTTTCTTGATAACAAAGTCCCATGGATCTCCATCATATAGGGCACCGGCAGCGATGGCCTTCGTGCAATCAATGACACTTCCTCCGCCGACTGCTAAAAGAACTTCTATTCCTGCTTGTTTACAAATTTCTACCCCTTTTCGGACCGTAGAAATTCTTGGATTTGGCTCGACACCTGAAAGCTCCAAAACTTCAGCCCCAATTTCTTTAAGTGTTGCCATCGTTCTGTCGTAAATCCCATTTCGCTTAATGCTGCCGCCCCCATAAACAAGTAATACCTTTTTTCCGTATTGCGGTATCTCATTTTTAAGTTCGGCTAAGGTGTCCTTACCGAAAATTAATTTGGTTGGATTGTAATATGTAAAATTTTGCATCTTTTCCGCCTCCTTTAATTTTTATTATGCGATAGGGTATATTGAAATGCAAAAAATGTAACCTCTGATTTCCCGAAAAACTTCTGCTTGTGTTTTTATTATCGAAAATGATAATATAATATTAATTGATAATAATTGATAAGGAAGAGGTTAAATTGAAAAAAATTGATGCCATTCTTCATCCTGTTCGCTATAAAATTATTCAGCAATTTCTCGACGGACAGAACCGTACTGCTAAAGATCTTGCATTAAAACTAAACGATATTCCGCAGGCAACTTTGTATCGCCATATAGATACGCTTGTAAAAACTGATGTTCTAAAAATAATTGAGGAAAATCAAATCCGCGGCACAATCGAAAAGGTGTATTCATTAAATTTGGCTGCTGTTCATTTAACGAAGGATGACCTCCTAGGACTTAATAAAGAGGATCATCTGCAATTATTTATGATTTTTACGGCACAATTAATGCGAGACTTTGAAAGGTATTTAGACCAGGATGATATTGATTTTGAACGAGATGGCGTGGGATATCGGCAAGGTGTTTTATTTTTAAGTGACAGTGAGTTCCACGAATTCATCGAGGATCTAAAACACGTTTTTCAAAAATATATAACAAACACACCGAGATCAGATAGGAAAAAAAGGTTGATTTCTACTATTATGATGCCGGTCGTTGAAGAGGAGAATGATTTTGACAAAAATTGAGGCAATAACGATTCAAGCAGACTATCCCTTGAGCGGAACTCTAACCTATCCAAAGGATGCTGAGCAGCCTGCTCCAGCAATTCTGATTATTCCAGGAACGGGAAATTCCGACCGTGACGGTAATATGAAGAGAATGAAAATGAATCTTTACAAGGACCTTGCTGAATATTTTACATCACGAGGGTTGATTACATTACGATATGACAAACGGGGAACCCATCAAAGCGGCGGTAATTTTCATGAAACGGGAGTCTGCGATTTAATTAATGATGCAGCAGACTGTATTCGATTTTTACAAGAACGTCCTGAAGTAGATAAAGATAAAATTTTTATCCTCGGTCATAGTGAGGGGGCATTACTGGCTCCAGCTGTTCACCATCAAATACCTGTTGCCGGGCTGATATTACTCGCAGGGGCTGCAGAACCATCTGAACAATTATTCCCGAGACAAACGGAGATGGCACTGTATGAAATAGAGCAGACAAAAGGCTTTAAAGGCTGGCTTTTTAGGATTTTAAAAGTAACAGAAAAAGCAAGGAAACAAAACAAAGCGATTATGAAAAAAATTATGGAGTCTAATCAAACTGTAATGAGGATCAAAGGGGCTAAAATTCCAGCAAAGTGGATGAGAGAACAAATGGGATATAATGTCTGCGAATATTTATCAGAAACGACTTGTCCCGTTTTAGCCATTACCGGTGAAAAGGATATTCAAGTCCCTCCTGAACACGCACATCGAATTGCTGAAATGGTAATAGGTGAGGCTGAATCGCATATAATACCCGGTATGAATCATATTCTTAGAAAATACCAAGGGACTCACACGATACTGCGTTTGATAAAAGAATATAAAACCCAACTGAATCAGCCAATCTGTCCGGAGCTATTCCAAAAGATTGATCCTTGGTTAAAAAAACGCATCAACCATTGATTCTGCCGCTAAAAAATAGCCGATATGTATATTTTAAATGTATTTGCTCATTCTAAAAAAGAAACCATCCAGTCATATAAGGAGGAGACATCATGAGCGCTATTCAACGTATTGCACTTGTTCTTACTATTATTGGTGCTATCAATTGGGGTCTCATTGGATTTTTTCAATTTGACCTTGTCGCAAGCATATTCGGTGGTCAAGATAGTGCACTTTCTCGAATCATTTATGGCTTAGTAGGTATTGCAGGTCTGATCAACCTAGGGTTATTGTTTAAACCGAATGAAGAGCTCGAACGAGAACCCGAAGCAAGACCTACCCGATAAGTTATTTATAAAAAAATAACAATTAATTGTTACTGGTGACAAAAAGGGCTGCCCCTGTTGTGAAATAGAGGCAGCCCTTCTTTATTTTTACATCAATTTTAGTTTCTCTAAGATTTGCTGATACTCGCGATCTAAGGTTGCTACATCATCCTTTGGACTCGGCATACTTAACCTGCTGATTAATTCTGTTAATCTGGTTTCAAGCAGCAGCTTTTCTTCAGGGTTCTTCTCCTCTACTTGGTTTTTCCGCTGATTCCATTCGAGTATCGTGCCTGTAAAAGGTTCAACCGTCTCATTATGAAAAATCCAAAGATGGTCGGCAACCTGATCCACAAACCTGCGATCATGGGACGTAAATAAAACAGTACCTGGATATGCGAGCAATAAATCCTCGACCGCCTCGATGGCGTCAATATCAAGATGATTGGTGGGTTCGTCTAAAACCAGCAGATTATAGTCAGTCGTGACTAACTTAGCAAAAGCCGCTTTTACCCGCTCACCGCCACTTAAAGCTTTCATTTTTTTCTTTACATCATCTTCCTTTAATCGAAGACGCCCCAGCACCGTCCGTATCATGGTCTGTGACATGGTACTCTCATGAGAAAGATAATCCAGTACTGTTTGTTCTGTGGGTAAATGCTCAAGCTGCTGTTCAAAAAATCCAATCTTTAGATTTTGGGCGAGTTCCACTCCATCATTTGAAAATATTTGCTTTAGCAAGGTGGTTTTTCCGCATCCATTCGGCCCTATAATTGCTGTCTTCGAACCTTTCGTCACAGTCAATCTTGGGGTGGTGTACAATTTTTTCTGAGAAAAGCTTTTTGAAAGCTCCGGTGTCATGATTAGATGGGACCGATGGATTTCTGTAAACGAGAGATATTCCAGAATAATTTTATCTGGTTCTACAGGTTTTTTAACTTCTTCTAGCCGGTCTAATCTTTCTTTTACAACTTTTGCAACCCGTTCTATTTTCCCTTTCTTTGCAGATGCTTTATTTTTATAAAGCTGCCATTCCGAGTTTCCCATTCTTGAAGGGGGTTTGGTCATGCCTTTCGCCTGTTCTTGCTTATCACGATACCTTTTTAAGAGCCTCTGCTTCTCTTTTTCATATTTTTCATACGCTTCATTCTGCAATTCCCATTGCCGCTTTTTTTCTTCCTCATAAAAGGAGTAATTTCCCTTATAACTAGTCAGCCTTCCATCCGCAATTTCCCAAATTTCGGTACAAACCTTATCTAAAAGGGACCGGTCATGTGATACGATTACAAATGCTCCTTTAAAAGTCATCAGTCTGTTTTCTAAGTCTTCGATTCGTTTCCAGTCCAAGTGGTTAGTTGGTTCATCTAATAGTAAAATGTCCGCTTCAGCCGCAAAAGCTTCTTCCAGCCGCTTTAGTGTTTGCTCGCCGCCGCTTAAACTTGAATTCGCATATTCAGAATCTAGCTGCTTCACATAAGTAAAACTCCCATACCAGCTGATGACAGCATCAACCTCGAATTCTCCGATTAATCCTTTAAAGAGAAGCGATTTCCCAACCCCATTTTTCCCAACTAGGCCAATTCGATCTCCTTTATAGAGTTTTAATTCAGGAATATCAAAAATAATGCGATCCTTAATCATGCATTTTAGCTGATGAGCCTGTAAAAATAACATTAAAAAACCTCCCTGAAACTCGTTCCAGAGAGGTTATCCGCAAAAAGTATGGTGGCATGCCTATTCCTAATCAAAGAAATGACAGGAAAGCTAAGTAAAAATAAACCATGAGCTTCCCTCTTATTTTACAGGAAAACTCTTAATGAACTTAGCGGCACTTTATACTTAGTTGACGGAGAGCCAAAAATAGACAGACTGATCCTATCTGGAACGAGAAAAAATCATATTGTTGATAACTCGTTTTAAACTAGATAGGATTATAGCCACATTGCTCTCTTCGTCACCCTTTCACTCTTAAGATACACCCATTGTATTCCATATATTTGTATATAGCAACTGGTTATGATAAAACCTTTTCAATTCGTTCAATCGCCCAGTTTAATTCCTCTTTTGTAATAACAAGTGGAGGAGCAAAACGAATTACGTTATCATGAGTTTCTTTACATAAAAGTCCTTCTTCTTTTAGGGCTTCACAGTAAGGACGTGCGGCCTGGTTCAGTTCAACCCCAATAAATAATCCTCTTCCTCTTACTTCTTTAATCATTGGATTGGCAATCTTTTTAAGTTTCTCTAAGAAATATTCGCCTAGCTCATGAGAGTTTTCATGTAATTTTTCTTCCTCTATTACTTCCAATGATGCGATTGATACGGCACAAGCCATCGGGTTACCGCCAAAGGTAGATCCATGTGAACCTGGATTGAACACTCCTAGAATATCTTTGTTTGCTGCCACACAAGAGATTGGGAATACACCTCCGCCTAATGCTTTTCCTAAAATGTACATATCAGGCACTAGATCTTCCCATTCACAAGCGAACATTTTACCTGAACGACCTAACCCTGCTTGAATTTCATCCGCAATAAATAAAACATTATGCTGCTTGCAAAGCTCATAAGCTTTTTTCAAGAAACCTGGAGGCGGAATCACAATTCCCGCTTCCCCTTGGATTGGTTCGATAATAAATGCTGCCGTGTTTGGAGTAATTGCTGCTTCAAGTTCAGCAATGTCTCCATAAGGGACAAGCTTAATTCCAGGCAGCATTGGACCAAAGCCGCGCTTATATTCCGCTTCAGAGGAAAGCGAAACCGCTGTCATAGTCCGACCGTGGAAATTCCCTTCACAACCGATAATCTCAGCCTTATTTTCTTCGACTCCCTTTACGTCATACGCCCATCTTCTTGCAGCTTTAATTGCAGTTTCCACTGCTTCTGCTCCCGTATTCATTGGGAGCGCCATTTCCTTTTCAGTCAATCTGCACACTTTCTCTAACCAAGGGCCTAATTGATCATTATGAAACGCACGTGATGTTAATGTAACACGATCAGCCTGGTTTTTTAATGCTTCAATAATTTTTGGATGGCGGTGCCCCTGATTAACTGCGGAATAGGCACTTAACATATCCATATAACGGTTTCCTTCAGGGTCTTCTACCCATATTCCCTCTGCTTTAGAAACTACGATTGGCAGCGGATTATAGTTTTTTGCACCGTACTTTTCGGTTACTTCTATGAGACTTTCTGATTTAGTCTGTATCGCCATAACAAGTCCCTCCTATTATTAACTCTTCCTCTATTGTACATGAAAAAGACTTTTTATTTGAAGTAGGATTATTTATTCAAGCATATGCAAGAAAATTAGGCAAAAAAAATAAGCCCCACACGGCTTATTTTTTAATTAAATCTTCTCTTTTAGATTGTTCAATCCACTCTGTTAATTTATCCTTTAGTGTATTAAAACCACTTGGAGCTTCTTCAATCTTAGGCTGAACTTGACGGGCAGGTTTCGGTTTACGAGCAGTTTGAGGTTTTTGTGGAGCCTCTTGCGTAGCTTTAATAGAAAGAGCAATCTTTCCGCTTTCCTCTACAGATAACACTTTTACCTGTACTTCGTCTCCGACTTTTAAATGTTCATTCACATCTTTAACGAACCCGTGAGTAATTTCAGAAATATGAACAAGACCTTGGGTTTCGTCGTCAAGGGCAACGAATGCACCATAAGGTTGAATTCCCGTTACCTTTCCAGTGTGTACTGAACCTACTTCATATTGATTTGCCATGGTAACACTCCTAATTAACTATTTATCCTTTTAACAAGCATTTATAGATTATACCATACGATAGGAACGCGGGCAAAAAAACTGGGGAATGGGATAAATTGGTATAAAATATAAATACACGTATAATTCAGACAAAGCTGGTTAAACTTATAACAGGCTTTCTAAGTATTCCCCCTTTTTGGCAGATAAGCTCCTTGCTTATCTGTTTTTTTATTGCCCTCATTCTTTGTTTTATTCACAGGTCCTTGGGTAAAATAAGGATTGATTGGGAAAGGGGGATGAACTTTGACTGAAGTAGGGGCGATTCAGCCAATAAACGGAACCGAACTTTACTATGAATATCACCGGCATTATAATTCTAGCGAAACCATCCTCTTAATTCATGGTTTCTTATCGTCTAGCTTTAGTTTTAGACAGCTCGTTCCACTGCTTAAAAAAAAGTATACGGTTATATCAGTGGATATTCCTCCATTCGGCAAAAGCGGAAAAACAACCACTTTTCGTTATTCATATAACAATATGGCTAAAACGGTTCTCCAATTGCTAGATTTTTTAGGGATTCAGCAGACGTTTGTTATTGGCCACTCCATGGGTGGCCAAATCGCTCTTAATATTTCTCATTTAAAACCATCCGCCATTAAAGGAGCTGTGCTCCTATCCAGTTCTTCTTATTTAAAACGAATGAAAAATTCCTTAAGGTATTCAAGCTACCTGCCTTTTTTTCACCATTATGTAAAGCTTCATTTAGCCAGGTCTGGGGTTAAAGAAAACCTCAATCGAGTAGTGCATAATGCAAAATTGATTGATAAAGAAATGGTCGATGGTTATATGCAGCCTTTTTTAAATAATGATATTTTTAAAGCATTAACAAGAATGATACGTGACCGGGAAGGAGATCTGCCACCAGAGATTCTACGGTCGATTAAGGCCCCTAGTCTTTTGATTTGGGGGGAACATGATCGAGTTGTGCCACTTGATATAGGAAAAAGACTGCAGCAGGATCTTCCTAACTCTAAATTGATCGTTTTAAAGGACGCCGGGCATCTTGTCCCCGAAGAAAAGCCTGAGGAAGTTTATCAACATATTGCAAGCTTTATTGCTTCGTTAGAGCGGGCCGAAGTTTAATACAATTAGAGTGGACATTGAAAAAGGTTATGCAAATGTTGGTAATTTTTATATAAGATGTAAGGTTAATTGTTTTTAGGAGCGGGAAACACGATTTTAGAGCGTAATTTTGAATTGTGGAGCATAGGTCCTATTCAAATCTTTCTAGCTATAATTCAACAAAAAAAGGGTCTGACACCTAGTCTGACCCTTTTTCTTTATATTCTTCATGTGCAATTGGAAATCTCCTTTATAAATAAAAGCTTCCTCGCCATCTCCTGGCATTCCCTGAGAGGCAGCCACTTTTCAAAGGAATGCTCAAAAATAACTTGAATTTCTTTGCCTAACTTGCTTGGATCCTTATGTTTATGGACGGCTTGGATGATATCGGCAATTTCCGTTTCGTATTCTCCAAACTGAAAAGGGTCCCACTCTATAATTAAATTTCTCATTTGCTGATGTGCTTCTTCTACTCTCATTTTTTACCACCTAATAGTTCCGTTTTTCTCTCAATTATTTTATCATGAAAATAAATAAATGAAAGAAGGATTGATTGGAAAGGGGATTAAACATGACAGATTTTAATATGATCTATCCGCGGCAAGGGACCAATGCTGCTAAATGGGATGGAGCTGAATACGTTTTTGGCAAGCCAAACCTTCATCCTATGTGGGTGGCCGATATGGATTTTCCCGCACCTGATGCAGTCGTAGAAGCATTACGTAATCGCGTTAACCATCCAGTATTCGGTTATACAATAACCCCTGACTCTTTGGCAGAAGCCGTTTGTTCTTGGGAAATGAGACGTTACCATTGGGAAGTCAAAAAAGAGTGGATTCTTTTTAGCCCTGGGGTGGTCGCATCGATTTCAGCATCGATTCAAGCTTTGACTGAAGCAGGAGATAAAATCTTGATGCATTCTCCCATCTATCCGCCATTCTTCGGAATAACAGAAGCCACTTCCCGCTCAGTTATTTACTCTACTTTAATAGATGAAGTGGAGCAATACCAAATCGATTGGGACGATTTTGAAAACAAGTTAAAGGCAGGCGTAAAAGTCTTTTTACTCTGTCATCCTCATAACCCAGGCGGACGGGTGTGGACACGTGATGAGCTCAAGCAAATGATTAATCTTTGCAAAAAATACAACGTAATCATCCTTTCCGATGAAATTCATTGTGATTTGACCATGCCTGTAAACCAGCATATTCCATTAGCATCGTTAGATCCTTCTTTTCAAAAAAATATCGTTACGTTTATTTCTCCGACTAAAACGTTTAACTTAGCAGGACTTCATGCTTCAGCCATGATTGTGCCTGACGGAAATTTGCGTAAAAAAATCGAAAACTTCCAAAACAGCCAAGCATTTCATGGGCTCAATCTTTTTGGAATGGTTGCAATGGAAGCGGCTTATACCCATGGAGCAGCCTGGTTAGACGAATTACTGATCTATCTTCAAGAAAACATTGAAACCGTTAAAGATTTCTTGTCAAGGCGCCTGTCTAAGATTAAAATGAAACAGCACCAGGCTACCTATTTACTTTGGTTAGATTGCCGTGAACTGGGAATTGATCAGGAAACCCTGTTCTCTGCCCTTTTAAATGAAGGCAAGCTCGCCTTAGAAAACGGGCTGAAGTATGGTCCTTCCGGAGAGGGATACGTTCGGATGAATGTTGCCTGTCCGCGTCCTTTATTAATCGAGGGGCTTGAAAGACTCGAAAAGGCATTGTCTAAGTATCATTAACAGAAATAAGGAGGGAAAAGCATTCGTGCATTTCCCTCCTTATTTTTATCCTCCGAATAATACTCCAATTGGTAAGGGAACCAAAAATATATACTGAAACAGGATAAAAAAGGACACGGTCACTACAACTGAAGCGAGACTTGCATGGATGAGTTTTCTCTTATTGCTCTTTTCCTCTTCCCCCTTTTGCAGCCACCAGCTAATATAGCCAATGTACAGTAAACTCGCTGCAAAGAATCCGACCAATCCGATTAAGATACAATAACCAATCATACTTAAGCTCATAACCATTACTTTTTTCCCGTCAAGATCTTGAAACAGCTTTTTCTCTTCACGCTTTTTTAAGCTTAGAATAAAGTAAGCGATACTTAAAACCAGTAAAATCGCACCAACTGTTCGCGGAAACACATAACTCATTTCCGTCAGGCCTCTTGTCTCCCACAGGGCAATCACCGCAATAATAATTAAGATAACTGAAGAAACAACATCATGAACAACTCTTTGGCCTGCTTGCATTAAAAAAGACCTCCTTTTATCCGCTAATCTCCGGGTTACTTTTTTCGCTCTTTGCCTTCAATATAGAGCTAATAATTGGTCCTAATAGGGAAAGAACACATAAAACGATTAAAACCACTGAAATCGGACGGGTGAAGAACAATTCGAATGTACTTCCCTTTGCATTTGCTAGCAGCATCGATTGGGTAAGCCCTGTTTCAGCGATGGGTCCTAAAATAAGCCCTAGCACGATCGGAGCTGGATTAAACCCAGCATTTTTCATAATGTAAGCGAGAATTCCAAATCCAACGACTAAGGCAATATCGAAAAAGTTATTTCTAAGCGCATAAGAACCCACAACGGTTAAGAATATAATCGAAGGTGCTAAAATATAAGTCGGAAGGGCAATGACTTTTCCGATATACCTTGAAGAAAACAAACCTAAAAATAACATGACGACGTTCGCTATGATAAAGGCGACTAAAAAGGTATAGACAAGGCCTGAATGCTCTTGCATAAGATTTGGCCCAGGCTGAATCCCCTGCATCATTAATGCCCCCAAAATAACAGCTGCAGGTGCAGCACCGGGTATTCCAAGGGAAAGCAAAGGTACTAAAGACCCTCCAACTTCTGCATTGTTGGACGTTTCCGCGGCCATGACTCCATCGATATTTCCTTTACCAAACGAATCTTTCTCCTTTGAAAACCGTACAGCCGCGTCATAAGATAACAGGGCTGCTACATTTCCTCCCGCTCCTGGAATAATACCTGTGATGATTCCAATAACAGAGGAACGCAAGATAAAGATGGGCTTTTTAATTATGTAAAAAAATATAGTCTTTGCAACTCCTTTTTCCTTTTTCAGTGTTTTCTGGGATTCGATTTTATTGGAGATCATCGAAATCACTTCTGGGATACAGAAAAAGGCAATTAAGAGGACGACCATTTCTAATCCTGCCTGAAGTTCCGGGAATCCAAAAGTATATCTGGATTCACCTCCAACCGGTGATATCCCGATAGTTCCAAGCAAGAGTCCGATACATCCGCCGATTAGCCCCTTCAGCATGGACCCTGATGAGAGGGTGGATATCATTGTTAATCCTAGAATAGCCACCCAAAAATATTCAGGGGGTCCAAATTTTAATGCTAAACTAGCTAGGACAGGTGTGAGAAATAAAAGGGCAAATCCCCCAATAACCCCGCCGATTCCTGAGCTTACAGCCGCTGCTGCAAGGGCATACGACGCCTTTCCTTGTTTGGTTAACTGGTAACCATCGAATGTGGTCGCAATCGCAGACGGTGTGCCCGGTGTATTAACCAAAATAGCCGATATAGAACCGCCATAGATTCCGCCGATATAAAGACCGCCTAATGTAATAAGAGAGGTCTCTGGTTCCATCGTCCAAGTAAAGGGCAATAGCAATGCCAGCGCCATCGTTGCTGTCAAACCCGGTAATGCACCTACAATAATACCTGCCATGACACCGGCAAACATGAACAAAATATTGATTGGATCTATCAATGAACTGAATATCACTGGTAGTAAATCAAACACTCTCACACCTCCTAATATTATCAGCAATGGATTCTGTTCCGTTTTTCAAAAGGGGTCTGACCCAGAATATTAGTTAGGATCAGACTCCAGCTGCTATCCTAGAGAGCCGCTACTCTATTATCCTTCCATATCTTCAAGGATCCGGGTATACTGTTCTTTTTTCTCTTGAATGTACTCCTTTGAAGCCTCGTGACCCATTGTTTTTGGCTCAAAACCTTCTTCATACATTTGATCTTTCACACCAGGCTCTTCTAAAATGTCCAAAAATGCCTTTTCAAGAACTTTAATAATCTCAGGATCTGTTCCCGGCGGAACTGCTACGCCGCGGTCTATCCCTGCAGTCATGTCATAGCCTAATTCCTTAAATGTGGGAACATCAGGGAGAGGATCAAAAGTTTCCTCTGAACCAATTGCCAGTATTTTCATTTCATCTTTATAAGTAACAAGGTCATTAGAATTCCCAAGAAGAACTTCTGTATTTTTCCCTAGAAATGCTTGAAGGGATGGGGCACCTCCATCAAATGGTATATACTGCATTTTAATTCCGGCTAATTCCTGAAATTCCAAGAATGCCATGTGGTGACCTGTGTATGTCCCAGATCCTGCAACGGTAATCGATCCTGGATTCTCTTTCGCTTTATTTACAAGGTCTTCCACTGTATTAATCTCACTATCTTTCGAAACCGCAATCCCAATCGGAGTGGCTTGCATAATGACAACAGGTACAATATCTTCTGTTTTGTAGCCTGTATCTTTATTGGATAGAGGCTGCAGGATAATGTGAGGAATGTTCATCCCAGATAAGAAATAACCGTCTGGATCCTTATTCGCTAATTCACTCCATCCAACTGCACCACCGCCGCCAGGCTTATATTGGATCACAATTTTTTCACCCAGATATTCTTCTAGGTAGGGCTGCTGACGCCTTGCCTCTACATCTGACTGACCGCCTGGTTCAAATGGTAAGCTATACGTAATCGACTTCGAAGGATAATCAGAAACGTCTTCTGAGCCCCCTGCATTGGTCGAACAGGCAGCTAATAGGTATAACCCAGCCACGAATAAAAATAAACCATAAACTTTTTTCATACTTTACCTCCTCGTTTTCATGTTTTTTCAAATCACCCGTCTTGGAAGCGCTATCATTTTTCAGGAAATGAATCTGCCTCTTCTTGAGACATATTATGGATTAGTGATTTTTCTACACTAACTAAATGATTCAGCATTGCTTCTTTTGCTAGCTCGGGATCCCTTGTTTTTAACGCATCCACAATTTCTTGATGCTCTTGAACTGATTGGCTCACTCTTCCCGGAATCTTCATCGATTGAATCCTCATTTCCTCTAACAAATCAATTAAGCTCATCATGATTCGAAATAAGAATGAATTTCCGGAAAGCCTAGCTAAAGTTAAATGAAACTTATGATCTAAGTTAGACAGCTGTTCAATACTTGCATTTTCTTTAATTAATCCTTTTGCGTTATCTACGATTGCAGATAATTCCCGCAAATCCTTTTCTGTGATCCGCGGGATAACCCACGTGATTCCGTTGACCTCTAATACCTTTCGAATGGCATATAAGTCCGATATGTCCTCTTTTTCAAGAAAAAAAGAAGTTGCAAGTCTCCCCAAGTGTTCTTCTTTATTGGAAACATAGACCCCGTCTCCATGTTTACTGGTTAAGTAACCCATCGCCTCTAACATCTTATATGCTTCTCTCACGGAATTTCGGCTTACTCCCAGCAGTTCTGCCATTTGCCGTTCACCCGGAAGTCTTTCCCCTTGTTTAAACTTCTCCTCGTGAATCAGCTGTTTGATATAATCCAATACAATACTAGAAACTCCTTTTCGATTTAGCTTAAAACTTTCATACACAGATCACACCTCTTCAAACGGTTTCTCGCAAGCAGCCTTTTTAATCGACATGTTTAGATTGATAGTTTTAAATTTACTAGAATCAGCGGCTAGTGCCTGAGGGAATGCCACTCCAACTCTCTCAGCTAACGATTGCAGTTCATTGTCTACTGCTTTAGATAGAAAAATCCCCTCTTTAGTTCGTTTTTGCCATTCGCTGTATCTTCTTTCTCCAGGAAAAAGAATGTCAGTAACATTGGGCTGCTTCGGTACGTTTTTCATCTCTTCTAAGAAGGCTGTCATAATCTGTTGGAAGTGATTAATCGGCATAAACTTCTCGATATCAAAGAGGACAAAAAAGTGACCGACATTAGCCTTTTCTTCTATTTCTTCATAAATGCTTCTGACGTGAGGACCATAGACAGCACCAGAAATCACACCAGCAAAAATTTCAACTGCTAATGCTAAGGCAAATCCTTTTGCTCCTCCCATTGGCAGAACAGCTCCCTGCAATGCTTTGCATGGGTCCTCTGTATCAAATCCTTGTTCATCAATTGCCCATCCTTTTGGGATAGAATCTCCTTGTTTTGCAGCCAAAATAATTTTGCCTCTAGCTACCACACTCGTTGACATATCAATAATGATGGGCTTTTCATTGCTTGCAGGGAAGCCGAAAGCAATTGGATTCGTACCAAAAAATGGTTTTATGCCTCCCCATGGCGGAATGCCTGGTGGTGAGTTAGTAAAAACCATGGAGGCGACCTGTTCGGTACAAGCAAGCTGACAATAATAAGAGGCTGCCCCAAAATGATTACTATTTCGAACTCCTACTGCAGCAACCCCTGTCTCTTTCGCGAGCTTAATTCCTTCTTGGATCGCTATAAAACTCGTAATTTGACCGAGACCGTTATCCCCATCTACCAACAGAACGGATGTCCCTTTTTTCTCCACCTTCACGTTCGGTGTTGCATTAATCGTTTTTGTTTCCATCATCCTTTTCGCATAGATACAGATCCTGCTAATACCGTGACTATCAACCCCTTCCAGGTTTGCCCTGACTAAAGCGTCTGCAGCTATTTTGGCATATGGTTCAGAAACACCTATCGAAATAAATACCTCTTGAGCAAACATTTGTAAGTCCTCTGCCCGATAAATAGGCAACCTGATCCCTCCTTTTTTGAAACTGTATTCTAAGCCAGTTTGCCCTTATTCTCATTTATTCGTTTTTCAATAGCAAAATGTATAATGATTTCAGATTGAACAAAGGACGGGTTTCCCTTCAAGTACTTTTCCGACTTCTTCGGCGACCAGCTCTGATGTCCGGAGCTGTGATTCCTCAGTTAAACCGGCAATATGAGGGGTCAGCACTATTTTTTCATTTGAAAGTAATGGATTCTCAGGATGAATGGGCTCTGTTTCGATGACATCCAGATACGCACCACTAATAACTTGATTTTCGGCTGCTGCTAGCAAATCCTGTTCATTAATGATGCCGCCTCTTGATGTATTGATGATAAAAGCAGTAGATTTCATTTGCTGAAGATTTTGTATTGACAGGAGATTCCTGGTTTCATTCGTCAGAGGAACATGAATGGATACAAAATCTGATTGGGTCAGTAATTCATTCAGTGAGACAGGCTGGACATTAAGTTCATTGAGGACATAATCAAATTTAGAAACAAAGGGATCATATCCTACCACATGTAAACCAAAACTGTTTGCCCGTTTGGCAACCCGCTTTGCAATCTCTCCCAATCCGATCAGACCTAGTGTCTTTCCTGATATTTCAAATCCGGTAAATTGTTTTCGATTCCAGTTACCTTTATGTACATCACTGTTTGCTTGAAAAAGTTTTCGGCTTGCATCAAACATGGCAGCAAACACATATTCAGCAACCGATGTGGCATTGGCATTCTTTGCATAGACAATTCTGACATTTTTTGCCTTAGCTGCTGGAATATCAATATTATCCATCCCTACCCCAAGTCTTCCGATCACCTTTAATTGAGGAGCTTGGTCCAGCAGTTCCTCATTGACATTGGTTTGATTCCGTACAACGAGTGCATCCGCATCTTGAATCTTTTCAAAAAGCAAGTCCTTCTGCCAAAGCTGGGGATCATAGACGACGTCACCAAACTGTTTTAATAGGTGTAAGCCATTTTCCCAAATCATTTCGGTAATTAAGATTTTCATTTAGTCCTCCTCCAATACCAGTGGAAAGGAGGAGGCCCCGCCAAAAGTGGTCTGCAGCCACTTTATTTCGGAAGCCTCTACTCCTGCTTGTTAAATACTGATTCCTACGCGATGGATAGCAAAGCCCGTTTGTTCCTTTAGGATTTCGGACTTTGTTAATTTACCATTACAAGTTTCCAAAACTTCGTCATATACAAGATTGCCTGCTTCTTCAATCGTAAGGGTATCATCAAATATTCCGCTTAAATCCAATTCCATAGTATCCTGCATAAATTGGAAGGATTCTGCATTTCCGGTAATTTTAATCGTAGGCATAATCGGGTGAGAAATCGTATGACCACCGCCTGTGCTGAACACAAGAATTTGCGCACCTGCAGCCGCAATGCCCGTAATGGATTCACTGCCATGGCCAGGAGTATCCATCACATAGACACCTGGTTCCTTTCTTGTACAAAGCTGAGCGTATTCGAGCCCATCAATAATCGGAGCTTTTCCGGATTTCATATAAGCACCAAGCGATTTTTCTTCAATCGTACTTAAACCGCCGAGAATGTTATCCCCTGTTGGCTGTGAACCGCGAATGTCTTCCCCGCTTTCTAAAGCACGGCGCTCAATTCTGTTAATATACCCAACGATTTTGTCCCCGACTTCTTTCGAAACGGCACGGTCCCGGATGAAGCCTTCTGCACCCATAAGCTCCATCGTTTCTGCTAAGATCGATCTTCCTCCCTGGCTTACAATTCGATCTGAACATACGCCCAGTGCCATATTAGAGCCAATCCCTGAACTCGTATCTGAAGTACCGCAGTTAAGTCCGAACAGGAGGTTGGAAACGCTTACCTTTTCGCGCACTTGTGTAGACAGTTTGCGCTTTAAGAGCATCGCTTTTCGTGTTGCTTCGGCTGTAGCTTCTATCGCACCGTGTGATTTACGGATATTAACCACTTCAACCGGCTTGCCTGTTTTAGCAATTTGATGAGCAATTTCATCAGCTGTACATCCTTCTTCCCGGAAATGGTCAATTACGACTACTCCCCCTACATTTGGGTTCATCCCTGTCGCAACAAGGGTATTAAAAGTATTTCTTAAGTCTGGCCGCACCTGACATCGTCCCAGCGGATGAGTAATTGCGACGGCGCCTTCAATCGTATTGGCGACTCTTTCTGCTGTTGAGTTCGCATATACCGTTCCAGAAAGAATTAATAGTGTATTGCGAATACCGACTGTATCATTCGTACGGACATAACCGTAAAAGTAATCCATCTTATACACGCTCCCCTACTGTTTCTTGGTCCTTTTTATATAAATCTCCGCGGCCCCTGTTGCTTTCAATGTTGTGAATATGCACATGGTCCCCCACCATGATATCCTCCGTAGCTGTTCCAATACTGAGGCCATATTTATAGATGGTTTCTCCTTTCTTTACAGGGCGAATTGCAATTTTATGCCCATATGGAATATCCTTCAAAACTTTAATTGCCTTTTCTTGCCCGTTAATTTCAACGGTAATTTCTCTTCCTTCTGTCATGGTTCGGCTAATGACTGTACCCGTATTGTCCTTCGGATCGATAACATGTACCTCTCTTGCCATTAAAGTCCCTCCCTATTTATTGGTAAATCTTATATTTTGGTTGGTGGCATAGTGGTCATTTGGACCAACCAATGTCTATCCAACGCCATTTAATCACAGCCATTATAATTGTGCAATAGATTCTAAAAATTTTGACATATTTGAATTCTTAATAGATACTATTAAATAACTCAATAATTTTTTCCCCTCGTCTTGTGCTATTTTATTAAGTAGGACTTAACCAAACGAGGGGGATTCATGATGGAAGATGTTAAAGTTAGGCAACCCGAACAGCCGACCCCTTTCTTAACAGAAAAGAGAAAACGGTATATACATGGGTTAATACGAGGGGTTGTTTTAACGTTTGTTCTTACACTTATAGCGGACCAAATGGCAGCATTGCCCTTTTTCTCAATAGCAGGGATCATGATTATTTCTGTTCTGCTGGGGATGACATGGAGCAGCTTAATGGGGGCGCAAGCAAATGCAAGTATTGGCATTGGTTTTAGCAGCAAGTACTTATTAAGACTCGGTATTATTCTAATGGGATTACGACTGAATCTAACCGAGATTGCAGCAGCGGGAGTTTCCGTTATTATAATTGATGTCATCGTGGTTGCTTTTACACTGGTCATTATGATCTATTTAGGCAAGGCTTTTAATATTGATCAGCACTTATCTGCTTTGATTGCTGTTGGTACTGCAGTTTGTGGGGCAGCGGCTATTGTCGCTGTTTCCTCGGTCCTTAAAAGCAAAAAAGAATATACGGCACTTGCGGTTGCATGTATTGCCATATTGGGGACGATTGGGGCTATCGTGTATATAATCCTCTTTCCTGTTTTAGATTTGGATTCTAAAACATATGGGGTATTAGTAGGAGCAACCTTGCATGAACTGGCTCATGTCATTGCAGCAGCCGTTCCTTTAGGAGCAGCAGGAATGGACAATGCGATTCTGACCAAACTTGGGCGAGTGGCCTTATTAGTTCCCGTGACGCTCATATTAGGATTTATGTTTTCTAAAACGAGTGGAAGCCAGAATCCTAAAAAAGGATTAAAAGATTTACCAATTCCATGGTTTATCTTTGGATTTTTAGCTATGAGTGTGGTTACAACGTTTCATCTGATTCCAAATGGCGTCACACAATTTTTGATTGAAGTGAGTGTCTATTTATTGGCAATGGCTATGGCTGGCCTAGGCTTGAGTATTAACTTTAAAGATTTTAAGCAGGTCGGGGTAAGACCGGTCATTGTAGGAGTATTAGGCTTTTTAGCATTAGCCGGAATTGGGCCATTCCTTTTATTGCTTTTGTAAACGAGGATACTTATGCCAGGAATGTGAGGGTGATAAAGATTGAATCTAGAGCACCTGAAAGTATTTTACACGGCAGCCAATAAACGAAATTTTTCAGAAACTGCCAAAATGCTTCATTTGTCACAGCCTTCAGTCAGCTTGCAAATTCGCCAGCTAGAAGACTATTTTCAATGTAAGTTATTCAACCGTACTACAAAAAAAATTGAACTCACCACAGCTGGAGAGTTACTTTATCAAAATGCGAGCAAAATCATTAAATTAGTCAACCAAACTGAAAAAGAAATGCAATGGCTCAATGAATCGATTCATGGAGAGCTCAATGTAGGGGCTAGTAAGACAATTGGGGAACACGTGCTTCCTTATGTGCTGGGCCAATATGTAAAAGAATTCCCCCAAGTCGAGATCAAACTCAAGATTTTAAATTCCGAACAAATTATTGACAAACTGAAAAATGGCGAAATTAATATTGGTTTTATTGAATCGATGATTTCCTATCCCGACTTTTGTCAAAAACCATTTTTGGAAGATGAGCTTGTCATAATCACTTCATCTACATACTCCCATATTCTTATTGGGGAAAATGATAAAATTGCACCAAATGATCTATTCTCGCTTCCTATTATTTTACGGGAAAAGGGGTCAGGTACGAGGCAAGTGGTGGAGGAGCATTTACGAAAAAATGGACTAGATCCTTCACAGCTAAATATCATATTAGAGCTCGAGAATACTGGAGCAATTAAATCCGCTGTCGAATCTGGTTTAGGTGTGTCGATCATATCGAAAGCGGCGATTAGAAAGGAATTGCAATTACATACTTTAAAGGCTGTAACAATCGAGGGGATTAAATTAACCCGTTTTTTCTATACGGTTTATGATGAAAATACCATTTCATTACCGAGTGAATCCTTTATCGACTTTGTTCAGAAGTATGGGGCTGAGAAATCACTTGTCTTTAGTGAAGTTTCAGAAAAGTAAAATCCCGCGTATTGCGGGATTTTTTGTTAGAATAGCATTTATTTAAAGTCCTTCCAGATGATCCTGGCGGTTTAAAAAAAATGTTTTTTTCATATTTTTTGTGATTTGAATATGGTGAACCCCTATATCTCCAGTCAGAATGGCATAAGGCGAGACAGGAGGAATCCCATAAAAAATTTTTAAAAATTGAGAGAGCGTTCCGCCATACGCGACAAGTGCAAGCGAATCACATTCTTGATCACAATCGATTAATTCGTAATAAAAAATGCTCAACTCGATTCCGAAATTGAAGGTCTGACTCCCCATGACGGATTAAAAAAAGATCCATTCGTTTAGACACCTTTCGTTATAGCCTCTTCTAAAAGATTCTTAGTCAAACGAAAAAATCCACTCAAATTCTGAGAGGATTTGTTCTAAAGGGGTCAGACCCTATCTTATAATTCTCCTTTATCATCCTGAGCACCGGTTTGTCCCGGTTTTTTTTCAGCAGAAATTTCACCGCAGGCAATTCTAGCACCAGCTTCACCGGCTGGCTGACTCATCCCATCATCTGGATTCTCATGAATAACAATGCTGGTTCCTTCTTTTGTTAAAAGAGACGTTTTTTCTGTGGTTAGTGTAACATTTGGGGCAACCAAATCCACCTTTACAGAACCATCTTCTTTTACAACCAGATTAGGAAGGTCACCAGCATGTGCGCCTTCAGGATTTAAGAGTCCATGTTTTTTATCTTCCGGATTAAAGTGATCCCCCGCTGATAAAAATTCAGGCGGTTCACACTTTCCGACCTCGTGAATATGAATCGCATGGGTTCCAGGCGGTAATCCTTCCAGGTCTACCTTTACCGTGACGCTATCCGCTTTTTCTTCTAGCTTAATGGTCCCGAGTGAATCTCCGTCTGGGTTAATCATATCTACATCAATTTTTTTCGGTTTTGGGTTAGTCACACACCCTGCTAAAAAAAAGACGGTGATGATGACGATTAATTTTTTCATAAGATCGCCTCCGCTAACGTTGTCTGTTAGCTATCATCACCAAAAATGCCCCTCAATAAACCAAACTCCAAATAGGCCGTTAGTCCTTTTGCTCACTTTTCGATTCAAATTGATTTAGTTTTTCTTCTTCCTTTTTTGAATGTTTCATGAAAAATCGTAAAGCAATAAAAGCACCGATCGTAAAGATCGCCGTCATAATGGCCGCAGGAATATATTCAGATTTATCGTCAGGAAAATAAAGAAACATTGCTAAAATTGACCAGTTCATCATAATCCTGAGCCTTCTTTCTTATCCCTTGTGAACCGTAATAGATATAATCGTAACAGGTTCAACTGGTTTATCATTTGGACCAACTTGTACATTGGCAATTGCATCAAGCACATCAAATCCGTCTATTACTTGACCAAACACGGTATGTCGGTGATCGAGCCAAGGAGTACCGCCTTGTTCGATATACTCATCAATGGCTCCTTGAGGAAAGCCAGCTTGTTCAAGCTGTGATTTAAATTGCGGGTTTAATTCATCAGAATGAACAATGAAGAATTGACTTCCATTTGTGTTAGGTCCAGAGTTAGCCATCGAAAGTGCGCCTCTGAAGTGAAACAATTGAAGCGAAAATTCATCCTCAAACGGATGTCCGTAAATACTTTCTCCGCCCATTCCTGTTCCCATTGGGTCTCCGCCTTGAATCATAAAACCTTTAATTACCCGGTGGAACGTAAGCCCATTATAATACCCATTCTCACTGTGCGTCACAAAGTTCTCTACTGCCTTTGGGGCATGCTCCGGGAAAAGCACAAGCGAAATCGTACCTTTTGATGTATTCATGTCTAAACGAATAATAACTTCATGTGAATGATCAATCTGAGGTAATACGTTTGAGTTGGTCATTATATTCTCCTTTTGTATGTAATTTCGATATTATCATACATGAAATCTAATAGAGATGCATCTTTCATGGTACAATTGTAGAAAATGGTAAATAAACTCGGCTAGCGCCAAGCTTCAGCGCAGGCGATTGCCGAGTTGCACTTATACTTTATACCAAAAATGTTCACTGCGCCGAAATTACATCTTCGCTAAAATTTTTTCCTTTATTAAAGTACAAGAAAGGTGAGTCATATGGAACTAAAGATTGGTGATTCAGTTACAGCTATATATAAAACAGGTCATTATTATGGAGAAATCACAAGAGAACTTGAAAATCATTATACAATAAAAGTGCTAGCTGTTAAAAAGCACCCTATGCAAGGTGATTTGCACCATCCAAAAGAAGCGGAAGTGCCTTTTTTCCATGAACGCAAGGCCTTGGCTTACCGTGAACAGGCAAATGTTCCGAAGCCCATGGTTAAACCTTTTAACGAATCGATTCCTGACTACAAAGAATCGCTAGCCCAGGCACTCTCTGCCTTAATCGAAAGCTTAGAAAAGGAAGATACCCCCTTTTCGCAAAAAAGTCTGTCATGTTTAGAGAATTTGAAAAGAGAATATTTTAAATAATCGGGGCGGCAGGAGATGATGAAAAGTAGTTATTTAGCCATTTATAATTCCAGAGCAGTTGGAATAGAGAAAGAAGATCCTTGATAGGATAAGGCTTCTCGCTCCAAGTTGAGCTGAAACCGGTACAAAAACCTGGTCTCCGCTCCAAATCGAATCTACTCGCTCAAAAGCCCGTGTTCCCTCTTCCAAATTCCAATCGCCGCCCATATATCGTCTTGAGAGCCCAATAATTAGATAAAACGCCCAATACATTCTAGCACCGCCCATAAATTAGACGAAACCGCCCCATTATAGCAATCGCCGCCCATAAAAACAGAAAATACGCCCAATTTTCTTCGTTTGCGCCCAAATCTCCCATTGTGCGCACAATCCCCTAATTTCTCCTGACAAATCTCCCCCTGTGCGCCCAATCCCCCAATATCTCCTGGCATTTCAGCCTAAAAATTTCGTTTCCAACGACCCACTGATAAACATATAGCCATTATCTTCACATAAAAATATTTAATAAACCGAAACTTTCGTAAGGCGAACATCTTTCCAAACCTTCCGTATTGTTTTATAATTTATTTTGACAACCGAAATAATTTAAAGAAGGTGTTTATCATTTCTACGGAAAAGCGAAACCTCATCATCATGTGGTCAGCCAACTTCTTAGTGTCTGCGAGTATGACGATGATTATGCCTTTTCTTTCGCTATATATTGAGACATTCGGGGAATTCAGTGATGAATACGTACAAAGATGGGCAGGTTTTGTTTTCGGCGTAACATTTATTACTGCTTTTCTTTTTTCTCCGCTTTGGGGAAGAATTGGTGACAAGTTTGGATATAAACCGATTTTATTAATTACTGGATCAGGGATTGCAATAAGTGTCTTTTTAATGGGATTTATGGAATCGGTGATGGGACTGTTTATCCTTCGATTTGCAATGGGCGCTGTTACCGGGTTCATCCCAACATCAATGGCATTAATCAGTTCTCAGACACCCCGTGCCCGTGCAGGTAAAATATTAGGGACTCTGCAAATGGGGACAGTCTCCGGGGGATTACTCGGTCCGCTTATTGGCGGTATGATGGCTGATGCTGTTGGATTCGAATACACATTTATTATTACATCAATTTCTATTGCTATTGCCACCATTTTCGTGGCGATCGGAATTAAAGAAATTCCTAAAACCGTTAAAGAAAAGAAAGAATCCATTCATTCAGCAAAAGATGTACTCTCTTTTATTTTCCATAATCGTGTCCTTACAACAATCATGGCCATTTCTCTTATTGTGCAGGTTGCCAATTTTACAATTCAGCCATTGCTTGCTCTTTATGTCAGTGAATTAACACATGCGGAAAACCTTGCGTTTCTTGCTGGAATGGCATTTTCAGCAACTGGATTTGGGAATTTATTAGCTACCAGACAATGGGGAATGCTTGGAGATAAAATTGGTTATGAAAAGGTACTGCTTATTTTACTCTTTTGTGCTTCCTTACTCTTTATCCCACAAGGGCTAGCTACGGAATTATGGCACCTCGTTCTATGCAGATTCTTGTATGGTATGGCCATTGGCGGAATTATCCCTTGTGTAACCGCATATATTCGCCGTGTAGTGCCACTCAATATGCAAGGAGAGGTACTTGGCTATAACACAAGCTGTCGTTTCTTAGGGAATGTAATTGGTCCTGCTCTTGGCGGAATTGTCTCCGGATTCTTAGGAATTGCTCCTGTTTTCTTTATCACTAGTCTGTTGCTCTTGTTTGCCTTTATCTTATTATTCTGGAGCCTTCGAAAAGAAAAAGAAGACGAACATCATTCTGTTGTACACCATTAATGATAATAACTCAACGACAGAACAAAAAAAGAGGGAGCGACTTTATAGGTCGCTCCTTCTTTTTCCTTATTCTCTAGGATGCTGTTGAAATCCGTACATATTCGCGCGGCTTATATTTATATACCTTCTTTTTTTCATGCAAATTTGTCTCAGTACTGATTGGGATTAAGTCAATATCATAGACCTCGTCCCATTCCATATACTCTCTTCTTTGCTGCTCATTGGCAGCCCATGCCGTTATAAAAAGACCAGAAAAAAGGAAAGCACATACCATTATTTTTTTCAGCATGTTAATCACCATTTATAGTTTTCACATGTAATTTCATTTTTATACAAACAAAATTATTAAGAACCTTATTAAATAGGAAGTAATTATTTTTTTCTTTAAAAAATTTGAATATTTTTTCACAAACAGGGCTTTGGACATGCATTCAAGCCTCTCTTCATGTATAATGAGGGTGGCTTAAAAGGCGGTAAGAATCGTTTCTTTTCTTTGGGACATATTGAAAAATACATATCATATTAGCTAAGGGGGGTTCATAGGTGTCTCTTTTACATATAGCCATCCTTTCACCACTTCTGTTGGCTATTTTCGTACCGGTCATTTATAAAATTTCAAAATTTCTCCATTTAGGCTGGTTTGTACTTCCGCTTCCCGTTATTCTCTTCACTTACTTTTTTTCTTTTCTTGGAGATATAAAGAACGGACAAGCTGTAACATCCAGCGTAGAATGGATTTCGTTTTTAGACATTTCATTTGATATATACATAGATGGCCTTGGACTTTTATTTGCCTTATTAATTTCAGGGATCGGCGCTTTAGTCGTGCTTTATTCAATTTACTACCTGGACAAGTATAAGGAACACCTGAATACGTTCTATGTCTATTTACTCCTTTTTATGGGTGCGATGCTAGGTGTTGTTTTGTCAGATAATTTAATCGTCCTTTACGCTTTTTGGGAACTGACAAGTTTTTCTTCATTCTTATTGATTGGTTACTGGAATGAACGGGAAAAGTCACGCTATGGTGCCCAAAAATCCATGCTTATTACTGTATTTGGCGGATTATCACTTCTGGGTGCAATTATTCTCTTGTATGTGATGACGGGAACGTTCAGTATTCGTGAAATCATTGCACAGTCCGATTTCATTGTGTCACACGAGCTGTTACTGCCAACCATGATATTAATTTTGCTTGGCGCCTTTACTAAGTCAGCTCAATTTCCATTCCATATTTGGCTCCCAGATGCAATGGAAGCCCCTACTCCTGTCAGTGCTTATCTACACTCAGCAACCATGGTTAAGGCTGGAATCTATCTAGTGGCCCGTTTTACTCCCCTATTTGGAATTACAGGCGAATGGTTTTGGATTGTTACCATTGTTGGAATCATTACGTTATTCTGGGGATCCTTTAATGCTGTCAAGCAAACAGATTTGAAAGGAATTCTTGCCTTTTCTACCGTCAGTCAATTAGGAATGATTATGTCCATGCTCGGTGCAGGTGCTGCATCCGTTCATTTTGATTTCTTAGATGAAAATATTTATACCGTTGCCACCGCAGCTGCTGTTTTTCATTTGGTGAACCATGCAACCTTCAAAGGGAGCTTATTTATGGTTGTCGGTATCGTCGACCATGAAACCGGTACAAGAGATATTAGAAGACTCGGAGGGCTAATGACGGTGATGCCAATTACGGCTACTATTGCGTTTTTAGGTGCCTTTTCAATGGCAGGTATCCCTCCGTTTAACGGATTTTTAAGTAAAGAAATGTTTTTTACTTCGATGCTAAGAATTACAGAGATGGGTATTTTCAATCTAGAAACATGGGGCCTTTTATTCCCTATACTAGCTTGGGTTGCCAGTATTTTCACCTTTATTTACAGTATGATACTGTTCTTTAAGACCTTTACTGGAAAACTGGATCCTGAAAAATTGGAAAAGAAGCCGCATGAAGCTCCGCTCGGCATGCTAATTCCGCCAGTGATTTTGGCTTCACTGGTTGTCATTTTCGGTTTCTTCCCAGACCTGGTCTCAACTAATATTATTGAGCCGGCAATGGCTAGTATTTTACCTGATTTACTTGGAGACGGTGAAAAATTTGACATCCATATTTATCACTGGCATGGCCTAAAATCCTTTGAACTTTACATGACAATCGGAGTGATTGTGGTTGGAACGTTATTGTACCGATCCCTGCGAAAATGGGATGGAATTTATAATCGTTTGCCAAAGCAAGTGACATGGAACTATTTCTATGACAGAGGAGTTGAGCTTTCACAATTAGGTGCTTATAATTTTACGAAGTCCTATATGACTGGTTCCATTCGTTCCTACCTTGCTTACATGCTTATTTTTTTCGTGGCAATCTTGTTATGGACGATAGGCTATAAGGATGCATTTGCTTTAAGTATGGAAAAAACATCACCAATCAGGGTTTATGAAGTTATTCTTGCTCTCGTTTTGGTGGCTGGATCTATTACAATTCTCGCTGCCAAATCGCGATTAACGTCGATCATTGCATTAGGAGCTGTCGGATATACGGTTTCCTTGTTCTTCGTTGTATTCAGGGCTCCAGATTTGGCCCTGACACAGCTTGTTATTGAAACAGTATCAGTTGCCCTCTTCTTGGTATGCTTCTATCACCTGCCAAAACTAAAACGAGAAGAGAGAGTAAGGTTCAAATTAAATAATGCTCTTATTTCACTCGGAGTAGGCGTAACCGTTACGCTTATTGCTATGTCCGCTCATAGTACAAAGCTGTTTAAACCTATTTCGGAGTACTATGTGGAAAATACGTATGAATTAGCCCATGGTAAAAACATGGTTAACGTGATCCTCGTTGACTTTAGAGGCTTTGATACCCTTTTTGAAATCTGTGTTCTTGGGATCGCTTCTTTAGGGATTTATGGCATGATCAAGCTGCGGCTAAGCGGAAAGGGGGAGCAGAATGAAAAACAATGATGTGATTTTGCAGGTCACAACCAAGGTGATTGTTTTTATCATCGTGTTATTTTCCATCTATATATTTTTCGCCGGACATTACACGCCCGGCGGGGGATTTATTGGGGGATTAATGACTTCTGGTGCAATCGTATTGTTATTGCTTACCTACGATATCAAGACAGTTGCAGAGATGCTCCCGCTCGACTATAAATTAGTAGCCGCTGCCGGCTTATTTATTGCTGCAGCCACAAGTACTGGGGCTCTTCTTTTTGATCTTCCCTTCCTGACCCATGGCTACTGGGAAATCTGGCTGCCGATCTTGGGAGAAACCGGCCTTCATACCGCTGTGTTCTTTGATACCGGTGTGTATCTTGTTGTCGTAGGTGTCACATTAACCATTATTCAAACGATTGGGGTGAGCGAATAATGGAAATATTGATGTCCATTGTAATTGGATTTTTGTTTATGAGTGCAGTTTATTTAATGCTTTCAAAAAGTCTCCTTAGAATTATTATTGGAACGGGACTGCTTAGTCATGGAGCTCACCTACTGATTTTAACAATGGGTGGTTTAAAAACGGGTGCTGCCCCGTTACTTGGGGAACACGCAGAACAATATACAGATCCGCTCCCTCAAGCTCTTATTTTAACAGCGATTGTTATTAGCTTTGGCGTTACTGCGTTTTTCTTAGTATTAGCCTATAGATCGTATCAAGAGCTTGGAACAGATAATATGGAGCGCTTGAGAGGTAACGAAGGTCATGACTAATCTACTAATATATCCGCTGTTAATCCCGTTATTAACAGCCATACTGTTAATCTTTTTTAAAAATATATATTGGCAGCGAACGATTTCAATCATCTCTACTGCCCTGACTTCCATTACAGCTGGTTCCCTGATTTATGTGAACTATACCACAGGGATTCAGTCTCTAAATTTAAGTAACTGGGAAGCGCCTTTTGGGATTACGCTAGTGTCAGATATGTTATCTGCATTGCTCGTAACAGCTTCCAGTTTAATCACATTATTGTGTCTGCTCTATTCATTCCGTTCCATTGGGGAACCAAGAGAAAAATACTACTACTATTCTGTCATGCAATTTCTTTTATTGGGCGTAAACGGAGCCTTTACGACAGGGGATATTTTTAATCTTTTCGTCTTCTTTGAAGTCATGTTAATGTCCTCTTACGTTTTAATTGTTTTGGGAGGAACCAAAATACAATTAAGGGAATCATTGAAGTACTTATTAGTGAATGTTTTGTCTTCTGCTTTGTTCGTCATTGCAGTAGCTTATTTGTACTCTGTGGTTGGAACACTCAATATGGCTCACCTTTCCGCTCGGATTGCTGAGATACCAACGGAACAAACAGGAATTTTAACGGTAATCGCAGTCTTGTTTTTAATAGTGTTTGGCTTGAAAGGAGCTATTTTCCCGCTGTTTTTCTGGCTGCCGGGTTCCTATTATGCACCTCCAATCCCAGTATTGGCCATGTTCGGGGCGCTTTTGACAAAAGTTGGGGTATATTCAATTATGAGAACTTACACCCTGATCTTCAATCATGATCAAATCTATACCCACAGCTTACTTGGCTTATTAGCCCTTCTCACCATTACAATTGGAGTTATCGGAGCTATTGCTTATTCAGATCTAAAAAAAATTATAATCTACAACATCATGGTAGCCATCGGCGTCATTTTGTTTGGTGTCTCCACCATGTCCGAATCCGGGCTAACCGGCTCTATCTTTTATCTGCTCCATGATATGATCATAAAAGCAGCTCTCTTTCTCCTTGTCGGAGTGATGATTACGATTACTGGCACAAGTAATCTGCGAAACATTAGCGGCTTAATTCATAAGTATCCGCTTCTGGCATGGACCTTTTTTATAACAGCCCTTTCATTAGCAGGAATTCCGCCTTTAAGCGGATTTATCGGAAAAATTCTGATTGTTCAAGGCGGATTTGAAGAAGGAGAACTAGTTGGAAGTCTAGTCGTCATTTTTTCTAGTTTATTCGTTCTCTTTTCCGTAATGAAGATTTTTATCAATGGATTTTGGGGAACCCCAAAGGCATGGGATCATGAAGAAAAGGCTCCTGTAAAGTTCCTTCTTATCCCGTGTATAGTGCTAGTCACAATTGCCGTTCTTTATGGTTTTGGGGCAGATGTTACAGAGCCTTTTATTTCTAAAGCAGCAGAAAGCTTAATTAATCCATCTGTATATGTGGATGCTGTTTTAAAGGAGTAGAATTGTATGTCATTTCAACTTTTATTAAACGTATTTCTCGCATTTCTTTGGATGTTTTTGCAAAATTCCTACGACACATCCACCTTTTTAATTGGCTATATTCTAGGTCTCATCATTATGTTTGCATTTAGACGATACTTCCATACAAGATTTTATGTAGGCCGGGTTTGGGCAATTATAAAGCTGATTCTCCTCTTCTTAAAGGAGCTTGTGCTGTCTAATATTTCAGTATTAAAGTTAGTTATTAAACCACAGCTTGATATCGAACCGGGAATTTTTGCACTTCCAACAGATTTAAAAAAGGACTGGGAGATTGTCGTTCTTTCCAATTTAATAACGTTAACGCCCGGAACACTTGTTGTCAAAGTTTCCGACGATCAAAAGACGATTTTTGTTCATGCCCTTAATATTGGGGAAAAAGAGGAAGAGATTAAAGGAATCAAAAATACCTTTGAAAAAGCGATTATGGAGGTGAGCCGATAATGCTGGAGACAGTTCTTTTCGCCTCCCTCGCTGCCATTGCCCTATCCATGATCGGTTTAATTTTCCGGGTAATCAAAGGTCCTTCTACTCCAGACCGTGTCATTGCCCTGGATGGAATCGGCATTAATTTGATTGCGATTGTTGCCATTCTTTCCATCCTGTTAAGAACGAGCGCCTTTTTAGAGGTTATTTTATTACTCGGAATCCTAGCATACATTGGTACCGTTGCCTTTGCAAAATTTTTAGAGAAAGGAGTCATTATCGAACGTGATCGAAACAATCATTGAAGTGATCGTTGCAGTTCTCATTGGATTAGGCGCCTTTCTCTCACTTGTCGCGACGTTTGGTGTCATTCGTTTGCCTGACATCTATACGCGGAACCACGCTATTTCTAAAAGTACAACTTTAGGTATTATGCTTATATTGATAGGTACATTTCTTTATTTTTGGCTGATTGACCATCATTTTAACAGTCGCCTGCTGATCGCGGTTTTCTTTATTTTTGTTACATCCCCTGTCTCTGGCCATTTAATTGCAAGAGCAGCTTACCATTCTGGTGTTAAGCTTTGGGAAAAGTCCAAGCATGATGATATTAAGGAGCATAAATCCTCAGCAGAAGAAATGTAATGCTATGGAAGGAACCCCCTCGATTGACAGCTGCCCATTTTGTTCATACTATGGGCAGTAATGTTGTAAGGGAGGAAAGCCAGATGTATCGGATTCGGGAAGGATTAATCCCTACTATCTTAGGTTTTATCGTTACTGTTTTAGGAATCATATTAATGCAAAACAGAAGACTGGATCGAACGGTTTCCAATACAATTTTGGGATTTGGTCTCGGACATATTGTTTTAGGTGTTATCGATTTATTTGAGCATCGGCATTATCGGTAGAATAGCTGCATAGCAACGAGAAAAATGACGTGTGTTTGGGCATACGTCATTTATTCAGCTTGAAAAGCTTCTCGGTGATTTCAGAATGTGACTTTGAATATCCTCCTGGAAGCATAAAGAAATGGATCAACTGGAGAATTGATCTCTCCAACAGAACTAATATCGATAGTATACGGATCTCTTTTATCTAGAGGTCCCATTTTTTATTTAGACGGTGCTTTCACTTCCCGTTTTTTCCTCTTCCAAACCAAAAATACCGTTAAAAGAATGAGAATTGCTCCAGCGACTATAATGATTTCCTCGATCACCAGCTGAATCGTATCGATTTCTTCTCCAAACCAATACCCCAGGAAAAAGACGCCTGTAACCCATACAAGCGCAGCTGAATAGGAAAGAAGCGCAAATTTCTTATAAGACAGCTTACTGATTCCATATAAAAAGGGCACAAAATTTCGAAACCCTGGCAGAAAATAACTGAGCGGAAGTGAAAAAGTATGGTGTTTATTCATAAATCGAATGGCTTTTTCAAGTGATTGATTTAACCTTTTCTTTTGTTTTATCCATTTTAATAGCGGTTTCCCCAGTAATCTCCCTAAAAGGTAACAGGTAGTTAATGCGCCGACAATCCCTAAATATACAGCGATAAAAGCATATGGGCTTATTAACAGGTCCGTGGAACTGGCGAATCCAATTGTCATAACAATTATTTCATTCGGAATGGGTGCACCAAATACCCCTAGCCATAACCATAGAAATAACCCAAAATAATTAAATTGGTCTAAAATCGATTGCAATGATTCTAAATCCAAGCTGACCCCTGCCTATCAATCTCCCATAATGGGATTTTTCTTTTTTATCATATCAAAAAAGATGCGAAAACAAATATTAAGAAGACTTGTCTGCTTTAAAAATTGAATGCTATTTGTCTATGGGTAAATTGGTCAAGTTCTTTGCATAAGATGGAAGCGAAACCCATTTATAAAATAAGAAAGAAGTGGAGGAACTGATATGTATCGCCCCCGAAGGCGTCTTCCCCCTTTCCGGTATCCGAATTTTCCTATCCAATACGGATTTCAAAACCATTATCAGTTGCCTAGACAATTTCCAGAAGTGGATACCACCTTGTTTGTAGAATCGGCCAAAATTTCCAAACCGCTTCTCACTGAAATTGTGAATCTATTAGACAAAATTGAAGAGCCTGGCCCTTTTTCAAAAAGGTTAATGGATGCGGCCCAAAGATCCGATCAAGCGAGGGTCAGACAATTGCTAAGAGAGGCAGGCGTTAAATCAGATCCGGAAATAAATATTAATCCGGATGGACTGCGATTAACCTTTTTAGGAAAGACAGAAGCTGGAGATTTCTCTAGGATTATGATCGTTTTACGTTGGGGGTAACACCTTAGACATAGCAAAGCAGCTCAAAAACTTGAGCTGCTTTTAACTATCTAGACATAAGGATTTGGCGGATTTGGCGGATATTGCGGATATTGCGGATACGCCTGGTATGGCGTTGGATAATACGGATAGTAAGGATAAGGTTTGGGTCTTAGAATTGCACTACCAATTAGTCCGCCGAATAGTCCTCCAATTAATCCGCCAATAAATGGTCCTCCAAAAAAGAATGGCGAGTATCCAAGTCCAAGTCCAGGTCCAAGTTTTGGTCCAAGTCCAAGTCTAGGTCCAAGTCCAAGTCTTCTATAAGGAAACATAGGAATACCTCCTCTTTACAATACTAAAGCCTATACTAGTTGTATATGCAAAGAGGACTTGTTTTGTATGGGCAACCTTCCCCCCTATAAAATCATGGCCGCAATAAAGCCAAACACGATTAACGGGAGGTTATAGTGAATAAAGGTTGGAACGACTGTATCCCAAATGTGATTATGCTGACCGTCCGCATTAAGCCCTGATGTAGGACCAAGCGTACTATCAGAAACGGGAGAACCGGCATCGCCTAATGCTCCGGCTGTTCCGATCAGGGCAATCGTTGCCATCGGACTGAATCCGAGCTCTATACAGAGCGGAACAAATATTGTAGCAATAATCGGTACAGTTGAAAACGAAGAACCAATCCCCATAGTTACAAGTAAGCCCACCAGCAGCATGACAAGAGCGCCTAACCATTGCTGATTACCAATATAGCGGGCTGCATCAGCAACTAATGTCTCTACCTCGCCTGTCGCCCTCATTACATTGGCAAATCCGTAAGCTGAAAGCATGACAAAACCGATAAAGGCCATCATCTTCATTCCTTCAGTCAGCCATTCATCCCCCTGTTTCCCTTTTACTGTCCGCGACACATATAAGGTTACGATTCCGGCTAATGCTCCAAAAATCATAGAATCTAAGTAAATTTGAATGGCTAAAGCGATAATAACAGCAAGAATCGAAAAACCAATGTCACGTTTATTAACCGTAACGTCTTCTTGCGTGAACTCTTGAACATCCTCGTAGATTTTTGGTTTTCGATAAGTAACAAAGACGGCCAAAATTAATCCTGCTGCTAGACCTAATACGGGAATGACCATAGCTAATGGTACGTCTGATGGATCAACCGTTAATCCGCTTATCGCCATATTTTCCACAATAATTCCCTGATAAATTTGACCGAAACCAACCGGCAGTAAAATATAAGGTGCGATCAAGCCGAACGTCAAAACATTCGCAATTAGTCTGCGGTCAATTTTTAATTCATTAAACAGCTTAAGCAAAGGCGGGATTAAAATCGGAATAAAGGCAATATGAACCGGTATGACATTTTGAGAAAAACACGCCATAATCAATACAAGAATAATGATTAACGCTTTTAATTTTTTCTTACTTTGATCCCCGCCTTTTTTGGATGATAGTTTAATAACTGATTGAATTAAAAGATCAGGTAAGCCGGTTTTGCCGATCACAAATGCGAATGCACCCAATAAGGCATAGCTTAATGCGACACTTGCACTATCTCCAAGTCCCTCAGTAAAGGTCTGTACCGTTTCTTGTAAAGATAACCCTCCCAATAGCCCGCCAACAATGGCTCCGGCAGCAAGGGCAATCACTACATGTATCCGAAATAAGCTCAATAAGAGCATGATCATAACTGAAATAACAACTGCATTCATTTGAAAAACTCCCTGTAGATTTAAATAATTTGCTTTAGTTTGTTAAATTGGTAGAGAATTAAAATACCGTACGAGAGTATCATAGAATCGATTGATGTGTCAACGGAATGATTTTCCTCTGGTGTAAAGCAAAAAAATAGACCCCACAAACCGTGAGAGCCTATCTCTTCCTTACTTGACACTATTTAATTGGCGTAAAACCGTCCACTAAAGTTGCTAATGTACGAACCATTACACCGGTTGCTCCTGATGGGCCTAATTCATAGGAACTTTTGCTTGTTGCGGTTCCGGCTATGTCTAAATGGACCCAAGGCGTATCCTCGGCGAATTCCAACAAGAAAGTACCACCCATAATCGCATGACCTTCCCGGCCGGGTGAATTGTTCAAATCCGCTACTTTACTACTCCGGATTCGTTTTACATCTTTATCGGTTATTGGAAGTCTCCAAATCGGTTCTCCCGCTGCGTGGGACGCTTCCAGCACTTGTTCAAACCATGACTCATGATTGGTCATGGCGCCAGTTGTATGAGTGCCTAATGCTACAATAACTCCTCCCGTTAATGTTGCCACATCAACGAGATACTCGGCTCCGTGATGCTTGGCATAAGTAATAGCATCAGCTAAGACTAGCCGCCCTTCTGCATCCGTATTCGACACCTCAATGGTTTTGCCATGTAATGAAGTAATGACATCATCTGGTTTAAAACTATGCCCGCTAACCATATTATCTGTCGCTGGAATCACAGCTACAACATTTTGCTCAGGACGAGTTTCACCGATGATTTCCATCGCTCCTAAGACAGCTGCCGCTCCAGCCATATCGGTCTTCATCCCAACAATACCGTCTCTCGTTTTGAGGGAATAGCCGCCCGTATCAAAGGTAACCCCTTTTCCAACTAAGCCGATTACATCTTTCCATTCAGCTTTGCCCTGGTACTTCAGGACAATTAATTTAGGCGGTTGATTTGACCCTTGGTTTACCGCAAGCAGAGCACCCATTCCGAGCTTTTCCATATCCTCTTTTTCTAAAATTTCTGCTTCAAATCCATATGTATCCGCTAATCTTCGGGCGTGCTCAGCCAGATCGGCAGCAGTCAGCATATTTGCTGGTGTGTTTACAAGAGTCCGGGCTGAGTTAGTAGCTCTGCCATAAATATATCCTGTCTCCAGCACAGGAGTTAACTCATCTCCCTTATCTGCAGCTATAATCGTTACTTTCTCAATCTCTTTATCAGGTTCATTTGATTTTTGCTTATACCCGCTGTAGGAATACGTTGATAAGGCTAAGGCTTCCCCAAGAGCAAATGCTACCTCTTCGGATGAAAGTGAATCATTTAAAAAACTTGATAAATCAACACAAATCGTTTCGGCTTTCCCATTTAAGTGTTTAAATGCCTTTCCTAGAGATTCCTTGACACTCTCAATCGAAGCAGATCCTTTTTTCCCTAGTCCTACGGTAATGATTTTTCTCGTTCCGTCATTGCCTAGTGTAAAAATAGATCCAATTGATCTTTCTTTTTTTGAAATCTCTCCTGCTTTAAAAATGGCTTCAAGCTGGTGATTCATTCTCTCATTAATTTCACCTAATAAGCCGCTCCATCGTACCGGCTGATCCCAAATCCCTAAAACAAACGCATCAAATGGCTCTTCCAAATTAAATTGATTGTACACTAAAAACATCTCTTCACCTCCACCCCTTATTATAACTGTCACCAGCAAATATTTCGACTAGCTAAATATCGACAAATGCCCATAAAATATAAACAGGTATTGATTTTATGGTATACTAGTTCTCAATAAAGTTTACTCTACCCATATACTCTGCATGAATGTCCAAGCATGAAATCCTCGCCCTCACAAAAAACAGAACAGTCAGTAAACTTAATTGTGTAATAAAACCTTAGTTTTTATTGGAAAAGGTGGACACAACATGGTATTATTTCAAAATTTCCCTTTAATTGCTGCGATTTTAGCAATCATTTTTGCCCAATTTGTCAAAATCCCCATCGCATTTATCACAACACAAAAATGGGACTGGTCTCTTTTTAATAGTACAGGCGGCATGCCAAGCAGCCACTCTGCCGCAGTCACAGCTCTGACTACTGGAGTAGCCCTTGAAGAAGGAATGGGCTCTACTCTCTTTGCTGTTTCTGCCGTCTTTGCAATTATTGTCATGTACGATTCTTCCGGGGTTCGGAGACAAACCGGTGAACAGGCAATTGCCATTAATCAGCTTATGAAGGACTTTCAAAGAATCGTTCGTGAACCTAAACATGCCAAACCTCTAAAGGAGCTTAAGGAAGTCTTAGGTCACAAACCAATTGAAGTATTCTTTGGAGCATTAACTGGAATCATCTTAACTCTTTTTCTTCATATCTTGTTTTAAATATGAAAAAAGCGCTACAAATAGGAGTAGCGCTTTTTTCATGGTTGATAATAAACAAATAAGTGCATTAATAACCTGATAGGATAATAGGTTTATCGAGTATTTCATAATACTCATGCAAATTACCTTCAAAAATGGGATTAAGAATGGGTAGAGTTTGAATCTCGTGCGGAGCTATAAGGGCATGCGGTTTTCCGAATTGATAAATGCCGGCCTGTTCTAAAATAAAGGCAATAAACTGGGAACAGAAATATCGCTGACCGTGTTCAATTGATATATTAAGAACTATCCCAAGAATCCCGAAATAATTATACTTAAACTTATCCGAGTTTTCCTTCATCTCGACTAAATATTGATTAATGATCTCCCATTGATCATCCGTTACAGTTAAGGAGCATAACAGACAGCGAATGTCTGACTTTTTAGCGAATATCCCCTGTTTGGGATGTTCCTGAACAAACCCCCCTGATAGCGGGTTATTTATTTTTTTGCGGCCAAAGCTATACATTTCTCTAAAATCATTCGATAAAACGATCGAAACATGATTATATTTAGCTTTTGTAAAGAGACGGATAGATTTAGCAATCCATGTTTCAGGATCTGTAAATAAAATATAAATTTCTTTCATACTATACCTCTTTAAAGATTTATATTAAAAAACCGATTATTTCTTAATCTGGGTATTAAATGGAATGCTCTCTAAGTATACGATAAATTTCTTCATTTGTTTTCATTTTTAAAAATTTTTATTTTCCATTTTCTCTAATAAACGAAAAAAATTGCTAAAACCCTCACTTTTTTTTAAAAAAATAACCTCCTGTTTTTCACAGGAAGTCAGTTCATCTCTTTTCAAACTAATTTCTATTCGCTTTTGTATATTGATGTCGAAACACTTGCATCGCTTCATTTTCATTTAAAGCTTGGAGATCCTTTTCAGTAAGGGTTCCGTCACCCATTTCTACAACATACACTTCCACAGTTTTTTTACCCCATTGATCATAGACGTCATCTACTGTCTCGTAAAACAAATCTAATCGGTCCCCTTTGATCGCAGAACCTTTATCTGCGACAACACCATAGCCATAACCAGGGATAAACAAAATAGTCCCAATTGGGAATACCCTTAAATCTGCGGCTACCGTTGAGTATAAGTCCCGTTTTACCTTAACGCCCGAATATGTAATTCCATAAGAGGGATGACCCGGGCTTTTACCTGTCGATTCTACACCTGCTGTATATCCAGTTGCTACAACCGTTCTCTTAGGGTACTGCGACCAATCAATCGCTTCTTCTAATGTAGGCGGTTCGGAAACCACAGGCTTGGCAGATGAAATCAAAAGCTCAGAACCCGCTGTTCTGTTTAAGGCCTTTAAGGTAAGACCTGATGCTCGGTATCTATGATTTTCGTAAATTTTTTCTGTATTGGAACGTTCCAAATCAAACTGGGATACCCAAGGGGATACATACGCACTTGCCTTTGCACCAGAGACAAATTGAAAAGTCGTCCATAAAGCTAAAACTACTAACACAGCCATCCATAATTTTTTATAGTTTACCATCTAGATTTTCACTCCTCCCTGGACATATTCCTTTCCGATTTAGAGGGAAAATATACAAGGAGAGTTAAATTTATTTAAAAATTTGAAAATTCTGTTTCAATATAAACATAGGTTAAAAGCCTTTAAAACCGCTAAAATACAAGTACGAAACCTAATAACACTGCGTTGCCAGATTAAAAAATTATAAATAAAAAAACGGTGGATCCACCGTTTTTTTAAAACATTCGATATCCGCGTTTTCTTAAAGCAATAATGACGATACCTGCTGTGATGGCCCCGGCAAATCCGCTCACTAAAATAACGATATCAACCAGGTGTAAAGAGACTATATTCTCCCACAAATTAGTAAAGCTTCCGCCAGGAGATAAAAAGTAATCTACAAAGCGAATATCATCAATAATCATAAGCGCTACGATCGGAAAAATAATCGCCATGATCCATGACATTCTTAAAATCATATTTAATAAAAAACCGATTCCGAAAAAAAGAATAAAAAATAATACAACTGAAATTATGACTGCCGGAATACTCATTTGTTCCATATGCAGACAAACACCTCTTTCACGTTAACAAGTTTTAGTGTAATGAAAGAAGCAAAGACAGTCAATGAATAAGATTGAACATTTGTGGACAATTTTTAACTATATATAAACAAAAAAAATTCCGTAACAACGGAAAAATCGGTAATCATAATTTGAAGATGTTCGTATACTAAGAAGCCTCTTTTTTCTTGCCGGTACCGCTGCAGCAAGGGCAGGTTTCAGAACCGCCGAGTAATAATTGAAAATATCCTTTTCCTGAACAGTAATCACATTCTTTACCAGTCTGGCTGTTGATTAGCATAAGGTACACTCCTTTTTAAGGTTTTGTGATGCTACTATATCAGGATTTTTTTTATTGGAAAAGGCGTAGAAACAGGCACATTTCCTTATGTAAACGCATTCAATAATAGTTTTCTTCATTTTGCTAATTGTTTCTTAATTTTTCTGAAGATTACAAAAACAAATGATAAGCAGTGTAACCAAAGTGCTCTCCTGGATTTTCTTCATATTTCCCTTTTAAAATAACTCCATTCGATTTTTTGCAAAAATACTTGACTAACAAAGATGCATCCGGATCGTTGATCATTTCATCCGGACACATAAAGCGAGCTTCCATAATTTCTTTCTCCTGCACCTGAATGGAGCCTGCAACCGGCTTTAAACGAAATATAATCATATTGTCGCTAATCCGATTTTCAATGACCCCCGTTCTTACTCCTAAGCATCCTATCACTTCAGCATGAATACCCGTTTCTTCTAACACTTCTCTAACCGCTGCCTGATCAGCTGTTTCGGATTCTTTTACAAAACCAGCCGGAAAGGACCAGACACCCTTTAGACCGCTATATGCTTTTTTCACAACAAGAAATCTGCCAGTCTCATCAACGACAACAGCTGATACACCTAACCACACGTTTCCCCGTTTGGCACTGTTCTCATTCATCTGTTACTCCCCCTCATCCAATCTATAAGCATATTTTAACAGTTATCGATCATATAAAAAAAGGCTGCTGCAATGGCAGCAACCCTAGCGTTTCTAACTATTAAAAGAAATTAAATTTTCCTTTTTTCAGTACAAGTCCAGGTCCGCCAATCATGAACAGAGCACGGTTATCAACGACCTTTTTCATAAAAGCAGCTTTAGAACCTGTAATCTTCTTGCCGAATACAACACCCACTCCATCATCATGACCAAGTGAACAAACAGTACCTTTATCATCAAATTTAAACTCTTGAAGATTTCCTTTTCCGCGAACAAGAGTCACAAGATTATTAGCACATAGTTCACCTTGCTGCATAGAAATTTGTGCAGTTGGAGGATATGGACGATTAATTTCTTCATTGATCATAAGTGCACAGTCACCAATGATAAATACGTCATTATGTCCAGGAGCCGAAAGTGTTTTTTCAACTTTTACACGGCCTCTCATTGCTTCAAAGCCAGATTCCTCAACAATAGAATTTCCTCTTACACCAGCAGCCCAAACAACTGTTTTCGCTTTAATTTCTTCAACATCATTTTCACCTTTCGCAACGATAAAGCCATCAGGTGTACATTCTTTAATCGCTGTTCCGATCTTGAATTCAACACCTTTTCTTTCAAGATGAGAAACCGCGTAATCAACTAGCTCAGGATCAAATCCAGGTAAAGCAGTTGGTGCAGCCTCTACACAAATAATTTTTACTTTATGGTAATCGATATCGTATTCTTTACAAAGATCAGGCACACGGTTTGCTAATTCACCTAAGAATTCTATTCCGGTAAATCCAGCTCCCCCAACTACAATTCTAAGGCGGGTGTCGTCTTTTTCTGCTTCGTTGTTGTAAGTAGCAAATTGGTACTCAATATGTTCTCTAAGCTGTCTGGCAGAGTTGACATTAGAAATCATGAAAGCGTATTCATGCAGACCTTTGATTCCAAATGTTTCTGGCTCAGCACCCAGGGCAACAACTAGATAATCGTATGATAATTCCTGTCCTTCAAGGACAACTTTTTTATCAGCTGTGCTGATTTTTTGCACCGTGTCTTGAATAAATGTTACTTTATTTTTGTCAATAACGCTTGCAACGTCATAGCGGACTTTATCATGATGTAGAGTTCCAGCAGATGCTTCATGTAGCCATGTAGTTTCATAATGGTAATCATTTTTGTTTACTAAAAAAATCTCTGCTTCATTTACTCCTAGTTGCTTTTGAAGACGAGTGGCTACCATGAGTCCACCGTATCCAGCCCCTAGAATAACAATATTAGGCTTTTTCAACAGTATCACTTCCACCTTTTTTGATATATTTTTTCATAAAAAGGGTCATTTCATGTTCCCATATCTTAATTATTCGTTTGTGATGAATTTCACTTATGAGTGCAAAAAAATGGCGGATGAAATAGAACCCCTAAACACCTTAGTTTAATCCCACAGTCTCATACTTCACAAAAAAATGATTGGCGCTTGTGATAAGACGAACGACCAACTGTAAAAAATTTATCAATAATTGTCATAAAATCTTAACAATATCTCCGTTACCATCATATGATTTTTTCACAGTCTTTTCAAGCATCAACCTTTAATTTAGAATATTAAGAAAAAGGTTTGGGCATGTTGGTATTAATAACGTGCCAATCTATGATATGATAGAGGAGTAAATTTGCGATGGGACTTATGTTAGGGGGATATACAATGGAACGTACAGTTTATGATATAACGGTTATTGGCGGTGGACCGACCGGCTTGTTTACTGCATTTTATGGCGGAATGAGACAGGCATCGGTAAACATTATTGAAAGCTTACCGCAATTAGGCGGACAATTAGCTACGTTATATCCTGAAAAATACATATATGATGTGGCTGGCTTCCCAAAGATTCGCGCTCAGGAACTTGTAAATAACTTAAAGGTGCAGCTCTCTCGTTTTGATGTTACAACCAGTTTGGAACAAACAGTTGAAAGAATTGAGAAATTAGAGGATGGCACTTTTAAACTGACTACAGATCGTGAAGAACATTTTTCAAAAAGCATTATTATTACAGCAGGTGTAGGAGCATTCCAGCCTCGCAGACTGGAATTGGAGAATACATCAAAGTATGAAGGAAAAAATCTTCACTATTTTATAGATAATCTCCAATCCTTTGCTGGAAAAAGAGTGGTAGTATTTGGCGGTGGAGACTCTGCCGTTGACTGGTCTCTTATGCTCGAACCGATAGCTGAGAGGGTTACGATTGTTCACAGACGGGATAAATTTAGAGCTCATGAACATAGTGTTGAGAATTTAAAAAATAGCTCTGTTGAAATCATGACACCTTATGTTCCAGTTGAATTAATTGGAGACAATGATGAAGTGAAACAAGTCGTTTTAGAAGGCGCAAACGGCGAAGAGAAAAAAGTAATTGATGTAGATGCAGTTATTGTTAACTTTGGCTTTGTATCGTCTCTTGGACCAATTAAAGACTGGGGTTTAGAAATCCAAAAGAATTCAATCGTCGTAAACTCCAAAATGGAGACGAATATTCCTGGTATTTATGCAGCTGGTGATATTTGCACGTATGAAGGAAAAGTGAAATTAATTGCCACTGGTTTTGGAGAAGGGCCAACAGCGGTCAATAATGCTAAATCCTTTATTGATCCAAAATCAAGAGTACAGCCATTACACAGTACATCATTGTTTAATGATTAATAGAAAACGTAAGCACCCCGTTTAGCGATGTATGGACTGGACGCAGGAGCTGGGCGCATTTAAGCTAGACAGTTGTGAAAGTTCAAAGTTTATATTTTCTTGCCTTACAACAAAAGGCTGTTTCCTCAGAGAGGTAAACAGCCTTTTTATATGATCATTTTTATACCATTAGCAGTTTTCTGGTGTCCCCGCGTTTTTAGCTGTTCTAAAAGAGGAGCCGCATCCACAGGAAGCAATGGCATTCGGGTTATCAATTGTAAATCCGCCACCCATTAACGATTGTTTAAAATCAATGGTAGTCCCCTTCAGGATTCCGACACTCTCTTTATCAACGACGACATTAATCCCGTACTGTTCGAATTGTACGTCATTTTCATGGACTTCTGCATCCAATCCCATTCCATATGAAAGACCGCTGCATCCCCCGCCTTTAACAGCAACGCGAAGAAAAGCATTTTCTTCTCCGTACTCTTTCATCATATCTTTTATTTGAAAGGCAGCAGATTCGGTAATCGTTACAATCGCATCCATTAAAATAACCCTCCCTTATGATTATATAGTATGCAACTATTAGCTTTTTGAATAGTTTCCTTTTTTATAAGTATAGCGTCTCTTGGAGACTGACGACAACTATCTTGATTTGTGCAAAAATTGGCTTACTCGATGTTTTTTGTTTGATATCTTTGATTAGCGGGCAGAGGGTAATGATTAAAAAAGCTTCATCCTGCCAAGCTAATCGTAAGAATTACCGATTCCTATTGTCGTTTCTTTTGATATTCGATATACTTTACTATGGTAACCGATAACATAATAAATATTTTAAATAATAATTAGAAAGTAAAACGCCGTACTTCTAGGTGAGCTCAAAAGGGGAAATTACTAATGAAGCAACTCGTTATACTTGGAGGCGGTTACGGTGGCATGAGAGTGATTCAGCGCCTTCTTCCTAACCAGCTGCCCGAAGATGTCCACATAACTTTAATTGACCGTAACCCATATCATTGCCTCAAGACAGAGTACTATGCTCTTGCTGCTGGCACCATCTCTGATCATCACATCCGTGTTCCATTTCCGGAGCATCCGCGTTTAGATCTCCGTTATGGTGAAGTAAAAAACATTAATCTTGAAGAAAACAAAATAGAACTTCTCAATCAAGATCCCATTCACTATGATGATCTCATTGTTGGCCTTGGCTGTGTAGACAAATATCACAATGTACCAGGCGCAGACCAATATACTTTTAGTATCCAATCCATTGAAAGCGCCAGAAAAACCTACGAAACATTAAATAACTTATCAGCTAATTCGGTTGTAGGAATTGTTGGAGCTGGTCTAAGCGGAGTTGAATTAGCCAGTGAGCTAAGAGAAAGTCGTCCAGACCTCCGTATTCAATTATTCGACAGGGGAGAAATAATTCTCTCTGCTTTTCCGAAACGCTTAAGTTTATATGTACAAAACTGGTTTGAAACGCATGGTGTAGAAATCATCAACAAAGCGAATATTACAAAAGTAGAGCCTAACATATTATATAATCATGATGAACCTGTCAAATGTGATGCCATTGTTTGGACAGCTGGAATTCAGCCTAATCAGGTTGTTCAGCAAATGGAAGTCGAGAAGGATTCCCAAGGCCGTGTAGTCATTACACCACATCACAATCTTCCAGGCAACGAACATGTTTATGTGTTAGGAGACTGTGCAAGCCTCCCGCATGCACCAAGTGCTCAGTTGGCAGAAGGACAAGCAGAACAAATTGTACTGGTCCTTCTAAAGCGCTGGAAAGGGGAACCTCTGCCAGAATCATTACCGCGCATTAAACTGAAAGGTGTACTGGGTTCACTCGGTAAAAAACATGGTTTCGGCTTAGTCGCCGATCGTGCAATTACAGGAAGAGTCGCGCGATTATTAAAATCTGGGGTTCTCTGGATGTATAAATATCATAATGGATAATTGCAATTAAAACAGGATTAAACCGTTTTGGTTTAGTCCTGTTTTGTTTTATGGGGTTACTAGCCGGGGGGTGTTATTAAGGACTTTTTATTTTCTTTCGGGTCAAGTTATGTCCTTTAGATGCTGGATCAAAGACATTTATCTTCTTTCCGCATAATTTTTGTCCTTTAGAAGCTCTTTCAATGACTTTTTTCCTCTTTCCACTAAATTATGGTCCTTAAGAAGCTCTATCAACGACCATTTTCCTCTTTCCACTCAAATTTGGTCTTTTAGAAGCCCTATCAACGACCATTTTCCTCTTTCCACTCAAATTTGGTCTTTTAGAAGCTCTTCAAAGACTTTTTTCCTCTTTCCAACCTGCATTTGTCCTTTACAATGCTTTAATATGGACTCTTGCACCCTTCCCACCTACTTGACCCAAGCAACTTCAACTTTTTAAAACATTTATTTTAAATAAAAAAACACTAGAGTTCATCAAAGAACTCCAGTGTCTTTATACCTCTCTTTATCAGGATGCTGGCGTATATCCGTGTGTTTCCATTTCAGCAAAAATAGTTTTAAGCTTTGGATTTCCTTCACCAACAATTTTATCATCAATCAGAATAATTGGATAAAATAAATCTTCTTCAACTACCCGCTTTGCAAATTCTTGTTTGGCTTTCTCGGCTGGCGGATTAAAAATATCAATATATTCGATTTGAAAAGGCTGATCTGGATACTTGCGGGCTATCGCTGCTTGCAGCCATTCATAAGTTTCTTTAGAAGATGGTAAATTGACACAGCTTGCACAAATCTGTTCAGCACCGTATACATATATAGATAATGGCTTCATGAGTAGCATCCTCTCCTTACAGTCACTCCTTTTATTTTACAAGAAAAAAAATGATTTTTAAACCATTATTGGGTAAAAGGGTTTTATCAATAATATGGTTAAACAATAGATTTTTTCAGGCTTTCCTTATATAATATGAATATGGAAAGGAGAGATGGTCATGTCTGATGTTCAAATGAGAGAACAAGTACAAGAAGTATTAGATAAATTACGTCCATTCCTTCTTCGTGACGGTGGAGACTGTGAGCTTGTCGATGTAGATGAAGGTACGGTTAGACTTCGCCTTCTAGGTGCATGCGGAAGCTGCCCAAGTTCAACCATCACTTTAAAAGCGGGTATCGAACGCGCTTTATTAGAAGAAGTTCCTGGAGTTGTAGAAGTAGAACAAGTATTTTAATGTAAAAAAGCGATTTTGCCAAATAACGACAAAATCGCTTTTTCTTTTATCTTTTCAAAGATGTACGCCGACTCAGCCCTTAACCTCTGTCTTCGGACGTTCCCCACTTAATACATTCATAATGTTCTCGCAGCATAACTGAATCATTGCCGACCTCGTTTCAAGTGATGCACTGCCAATATGAGGAAGTGCCACAACATTCGGAAACCGAAGCAAGGGATGGCTGGCATCGATAGGTTCTTTCTCAAATACATCTAAACCGGCGCCAGCTATTTCACCGGCTTCCAATGCTGTTATTAAGGCTGATTCATCGACAACTGCGCCTCGTGCTGCATTAATAAATATTGCGGTTTTCTTCATTTTTTTAAATTCTTTTTCACCAAAAAGCCCTTTCGTCTCTTTGTTGAGCGGGATCATACAAACAATAAAATCACTTTCTTTAATCAATGTTTCAAAATCGGCATATTCTGCACCGAGCTTCTGCTCTGGATCAGGTTTTCTTGAGCGATTATAATAAAGAATTTTCAAATCAAATCCAGTAGCCCGCTTGGCAATCGCTTCCCCGATTTTTCCCATTCCCACAATTCCAATTGTTTTATGATGAATGTCATAGCCTGACAGTAAATATGGACTCCAGCTTACCCATTTCCCTTGTTTCACAAATTCTGCTGCTTCTACAATTCTTCTGGCTGTAACCATTAACAGGGCAAAAACTAAGTCGGCAGTTGTATCGGATAAGATATCAGGCGTATTACAAACAGTTATTCCAAGATTCTTCGCTGTTTTCACGTCGATATTGTCGTAACCCACCGCCATATTAGCAACGACCTTTAACTCTTTCCCGTGACTTAAAAGTTCCTGATCGATGGAATCAGATAACATGGATAAAATGGCGGAAGCATCTTGTACTTCTTTTAGTAAGAATTCTCTTGAAGCCGGCTGATCTTCATAAGACCACATGACTACTTCAAATTGTTCCATAAATTTATGAACGTATGATTCTGGTATTTTTCTTGTAATGACGATTTTTGGACGACTCACTATAATAACCCCTTTATCATTTGTTACTGTCCCTATTTCCATATTATCATAATATTTACAGATATTCGCGCTAAACCCAACCAAAACGCGGAAGTTTAAAAGAACGGACCGGAGCTCCTGCCAGCTCATAAAAACGGCTGATAAACTCCTCATAATCAACAGTTCGGTTTATGAGTGTATTTAGTCGTTCTTCTAAGAGCTTTTTATTATGTTCCGAATTAGTTAAGTAATAGTCCTCTACTACTTCCAGGTAGTGAAGGGGAAAAGTCAGACGTGCAAATATAAGTCTCCATGAAAACGATGAGAGGGGAATTAATCTTTGATATTCCTGGAAAAAAGACAGAATTCCTTTTTCATATGTCCTGTAATGAAGGTGAACGTGCTCTCTCACCCACTCAGTTATATCCCTGCCAGCGTGGTCAAAAACCCAATCAAATGGATTTTTGATACATACATCCCCTTCCCAAAGGTATCTAGAAAACCGCTGATAAGTGACCGTTCCTGCATCCACATCTAGCGGAGTATCATCTAGTTCAGTATCCGTCAAATATTGAATCGCATTTTCTGCTAACCCCATAAAATACGGAAAAGATTCAATAAATAAGCGATCAAACTCTTCTTCAGGCTCCACAAATAATTTTTGCTGCCAAACTTTCTCCATCTGTTCTAGCCGTTTTTCCCACAATTCTTTCCATTGTCCGATCCTGCTGATTACCTGAACCTTTTCATTGAATAATTTTCCTCTATAATGAAATTCCGCCAGACTTCTCCCCATAGATGTATTGATTGACCGTAAATGCTCATTATATAAAACAACAAAGGATTGATCCTGATGTTGTCCAATATAGGATCGAGTTTTATTTTGTTTAAATCGGGCAATTGTTTGATCACCATACGTATATAGATGGGTTGATAATTTATGAAGTTCAATTAATTCATTTTGTTCCCTATCTTGGATGGGAGCCATAATATAGACTATACCTCTGGAATATACGGCATCATAGCGGCCTATCTTAAACATTTGTTCAGGCTCAATCTCAAACAAACTGAGTAAGCTTTGGTAATCCATCCGGATCCTCCTTTCTGTAAAAGGACAGCTTTCATACCATATATATGTATCAATTAATGTTTCAATGCAAAGTCATGTAGTGTCAATCCATTGTCAAAGGGGATATACGAATGAGTCACTATTTAAAATTAACAGAACAAACCGCTAGAGAATGGCTTCAAGAACGCGGGGTCACGATAAAGGATATTGCAGACCTTGTCATGGTTCTTCAGGAGAAATATCACACTAATTTAAAAATAGAAACCTGTATCGAGAATGTGGAAAAGGTTCTTTCAAAACGAGAAGTACAAAACGCTATATTAACAGGGATTCAATTAGACCGGCTGGCAGAAAAGAAAATGCTAAAGGAACCGCTACAATCTATGATAGAGGTTGATGAAGGGTTATACGGGGTCGATGAAATTCTAGCTTTTTCAATCGTTAATGTATACGGCTCGATCGGTTTTACCAACTACGGCTATATCGACAAGCTGAAGCCAGGAATTTTAAAACAGTTAAATGATAAATCAAGCGGAAAATGTCACACATTCCTCGATGATATTGTGGGAGCTATTGCAGCAGCCGCATCAAGCAGACTAGCTCATACAGAGGTTGGTGAAGAGTAAAAAAAATAAGCAATAAAAAAAGTGCCTCCTCAACAAGGCACTTTTTTAAGATCTATTGTACATCCCATTCCTTTAATGACTCGATACTGAATGTAGGCTGAATATCGTATTGTTTGAGATCTTCTTTGGCGGTAACTCCTGTATGAACTAACAGAGTATCGACACCAGCCCGGATTCCTGCTTGAATATCGGTTTGATAATTGTCCCCCACCATGAGAACATCCTCTTTAGAAACGCCTAATAGTTCAAGAGCTTGTTCAACCATAATGGGCTCTGGTTTGCCGATAAACGCAGGTTTAACCCCAGTGGATACCGTTATAACTGAGGATAAAGCACCATTTCCGGGAACAAAACCTCGTTCAGTCGGGAAAGCTGTATCACTATTGGTAACGATAAAGGATGCCCCATTTCGTACCGCCAGACATGCCTTTGCCAATTTTTCATATGTAATATTCCGGTCTAATCCCATTACAACCGCATCTGGGTCGTGTTCTGTTAAGATACAGCCTGCTTGCTTTAACGGGATTTCTAGCCCATTTTCACCAATCATCAAAACTTTAGGCTGTTTCTGTTCTTTCATGATAAACCTCGCAGCGGCCATACTGGAAGTGAAAACCTGGCCAGGTTCAGCAGGGATATCGAATCCATTCAATACTCGAGCCACTTCCTCTTGGGTTTTCGTTGAATTATTCGTTACAAACAAATAAGGAATGTTGTGATTTGCCAAGGATTGAATGAAATCAGATGCTTCCTCTATTCTCTCAGTTCCGCGATACATCGTTCCATCTAAATCAATAAGATATCCTTTGTACCTTCTCAAGTAAACACCCCCGTCTAGTTGTAAAAATTAAGGTTTAAATGCAGATACTGGACCAAGCTCATTGGTTAAATAGTCTCTTACCGCTTGCGAGAATTGAATAAAATCATCTTTATGCGTCAATAAGCATTGTTTAATCGCATCATGATCTACATGCAGATAGTCTTGTACAATGTTCTTTCGGAATTCAATCAATGCTTTTAAAGCATTCCCCAACTCTTCGTGAACGACATTCTCATCTAACAATATGTCTATGATATCTTCATAGCTTCCCGGGTCACGCATAATAAATCCGTCTATAATTGAATTCCCTACATCTAATACTGATTCAATCAGCATATGGGTAATTCTTTCTAGAGCAGTTCGTTCCAAACTGGTTTCCCATGTGGGTACAACCGAAAATAAATTTAATTGCCGATCATAATACTGTAACGTTTCTTCTATCTTTTGACGGTCAACAAAATACATGGTGACCTTCCTTTCTTTTTAAAAGATCATGTTATATTGTACCATATTAATCAATATCAATGTCAGAAACAGAATAGTTGAAAAGCATTTGTATTTTTTTAAAGGAAATGAAAGAAAAATTTAGAAGTTATATATGGAAATAAAAAAAGGTATAAATATAAGGAGAACGCGCATATGTCTGAACGTTTTTTTCTATACGATGATTCAGTTTCCTCTTCGATACGGTTTGTCAGTTTTTTAGGTGAACGCGGGCGATATGATTTATGTATCATACATACAGACCGTTATTTTGGTAAAGCGATTGTTCTTGATATTCAGAGAAACCGATTTGCCATTATTGGACCGGATGACTTAAATGAAGAGGGATACATTGAGTATGCGTTTCAGTTAAGTACAGAAGAAGCAGCTGAGTTAACCTCCTTTTTATTAGAGATTGTTTAAAATTGTTAAGGATGATTTAATCACATCAAGAAAAACTAAAGGTGTAGATGATCTTGAGGTGATAACATGACCGATTTTAATCAATTTAAACATCCCACAAGGGAAAAAGAGGAATATACAGACTTCTCCAATGTTGAAAAGATGAAAGACTTTTTAACTTCCGAAGAATTTCCAGAAGGACCGTTTGGATCTCCTATTGAAAAAGATGAACCGGTTGAAAATAAAAATACCCCTTGGGAAAAAGGACAAAGATTTTATACTCCATTCAATTACGAGAACAAGACACTCCATGAAGATTTGCCTCGGCATATCGAACCTGCCCATCAGCCAAATGATGATCCGAATCGGGAAACTGAACCTCCTTATGGGGGAGACTCTAAATAATGGAAGAAAAAGGATGACTCCCTCAGGGTCATCCTTCATCTCTTATTGTTCTATTTTTTTTACAACAAAATAGGCGCAGCCAAAATTACAGTATTCATACAGATATTCCTTCAATGTACTGATTTTATTATCAAAAGCAGCTTTAGGATTTTGATCATCAAAAAATCCTCGCAGCCTTAATTGACCATAACCCCAGTCCCCTACAATATAATCATATTTGGACAAAATGTCACTGTATCTTTCACGGAAAGCTTCTTCTTGAAAGCCCTCGCGATAGTCTTCAATTACTTCGTAATGAATATTCTGAACGATAATCACAAGAAACACCTCACCTTTTCTCCTATTCCTATTATAACGGATTAACCATCAATTACTAAGCAGAAAAATAACGAAAAAGGTCATTCTAATGGTAAGGAGGTGGAGAATGTGAAAAAAACCTTTCTGACCATTGGAATTTGCGGTTTGATTCTCACAGGATGTAATGATAACGAAGCTGGCCAAGATATCTATAAAGAAAGTGGCAACACGATAAATGTGAATGACAGTGCAGACCTATACAATCCTAATCTGACGGACAATGATTCACAAAAAAACGAAGAATTTGGCTACGTCCGTCATCAAAGAAATCCGATTCCAGGAAATAATACCGTGCAATATGGAGAAATCTTAGCTATTGACCGAGAGGCATTAGCCGATACAATTAGCCGTATTGCCGTGCAAATACCAAATGTTGAGGATGCCGCAACATTAGTAACAGATGAGGAAGTTTTAATAGCATATCGCAGCAATTCAGAAGACCGGAATGCAACAGCGGATCAAGTAAAAAGAACAGCCCTATCCTTTGTACCTAGATACTTTCATGTGTATGTGGCGGATGACCCTCGCATGATTCGTGAGATTGAGGATATATCCCCGTTGGATTCTGACTCAAATAATGTTGAAAGTATTGTTGATCAAACCATACAACAAATGTTGAAATATCCACAAGGCAATAGACTCAGCGACGGTGAAAATGAAAACGGTGAATATGAAGGCGATGTAAACGATAATATGGACCGCGATGATATTCATCAGATGATGGATACTAATACAAATACTAATCGAAACAACAACCGATAATTTTAGAGAAATGAGCGGGTAAACCTCCCGCTCTTCTTTTATTTAGGCTGTTTTCGCATGGATTGTTGCTACTTGAATAATTTTTTGAACTGAAGTGGAATGGAGCGGAAGACACCCTGAGTCCTCATAAAATGCATTCGCATTTTCTTCGTGCGATGCTTATGCTGCCGAAGCCTTCCTTGTCCTGCGTGAAGAAGAGGTGAGCCTCTAGACCCCGCAGGCAAAGCCGAGGAGGCTCAGGCCACCTCCCCGGGGAATCTTGTGTCTGGAGCGAAATGGAACGGACATGTTTACCTCCATTAAAAAACAACAAACTATGCGAAAAAAGCCTTTATTTATCACACTTCTAAAAAGATTATCCAATATTTCCATTTATTGAAGTAATGGAATTGATTCATGTCTCACAAAATAAAAAAGCGATTATCTTAGTCTTCATGTTTTCAGAAAAATTGGGGAGGACACATAAGTGAAGTACTTAAAAACGTTTATAGCTATGATTGTTCTATTTGCATTACTCCCTTCATCTTCATCGGCTAGCGAAAAAGGTGAAGATGTATATGCGGAGCGAATGGAATTTTATAAAACGATAGAAACAGTTACATTGGTGCCCTGGTATTATATAGCAGCTGTTGATCAATACGAACGGAACATCCGCGGAGTTCGCAGGGACTTACCAAAGGCTGAAGGCCTTTCAGGCGTTTATTTTGAGCCAATGAAATGGTCTGGTCCCCTAAATCCTAATCAAGAAGATGATAATCCTATGTCCATTACTCTATTTAATGGAGTGGGAATTGATGGGAATGGAGATGGGAAGGCATTAAGGACAGATGATTTCGATGCTTTAATGACAATGGCCACATACCTGCAATCCTATGGTTCCGATGATGATAACTTAAAAATTGCACTTTGGAATTATTACAAGCGGGATAAAACCGTTTCTATAATTGCTGAAATTGCAAAATTGTACAAGCACTTTGGCCGGCTGAACTTAACGGCCCATTCCTTCCCTGTTCCGCTTCGCTCACGGCATAGTTACCGAAATACATGGGGCGATGCAAGAGGCTGGGGAGGTCGGAGAATCCATGAAGGAACCGATATTTTTGCTAATTATGGAGTTCCTGTTATGGCTACCTGCTATGGAATCGTCGAAATGAAGGGTTGGAACCGTTATGGAGGATGGCGTGTAGGAATTCGCGATATCAATAATACGTATCATTACTATGCCCACCTTAGCGGTTTTTCTAAGGATTTAAAGGTAGGACAAATTGTGGAGCCTGGGACCGTGATTGGCGGCGTCGGGAGCTCTGGTTATGGACCTCCTGGAACCTCGGGTAAATTCCCGCCACACTTACACTATGGAATGTATAAGGATAACGGTTATACCGAATGGTCATTTGATCCATACCCTCATTTAAGATTGTGGGAACGGCAGATGCGCAGCAAGCGATAATCGAAAACAATAAAATAAAGGACTGTGTGAAAATAGAGCTCACACAGTCCCTTTTATTAAGAAGATTTTGCTTTTTTAACAGCATGTAAAATACTTGCTCCCATACCACCCCAAATAATAACCATCGACAGTACCATCCAAAAAATTGCTCCACCTGTCATTAACTTGAAACCTCCTTATTATCGGCAGATACAGGGACATCAAGTTTGCCGCTGCCCCATGATTTAAATTGTGCAAGTATTACTGCAACTCCAATTGCACCAATTGCAACGGACCAACCATAGTTGAAAATGAAGTCACTTGTATAGCCACCATACTGACCAGTCTCATTTTCAAATGTACCAACCAAGTTTTGCTTTAACAATCCATACATCATATAACCCAAAACGATTGGAGTTATGACACTTAGACAAATAGTCCACCACTTGCCAAGTTTAATGTCAGAAATGGCATCTGCATGGGATTGTAAAGGTTTCAACTGTTTCGCAAACCAAGCTAAGAAAGCAACTTCAAACAATCCAGCAAGAACAATTCCAAATTGATTAATGAAGTAATCCACAACATCGAGGAAGTTTAAACCGCCTTGTGTCGCAAAGATAAACGAGATAAGAGCCGCAAATCCGCCACCATATAAAACGGCTTGTTTACGGGTTGCATTAAACTTATCCATAAGTGCAGCAATATACGTCTCAGTAATCGAGATCAAAGACGTCATACCTGCTAATACCAGAGAAGCAAAGAATAAGAATCCAAATACTTCTGGTAAAAATGGGAATTGATTAATTATTTGAGGAAAGACTGCAAATGCTAGAATAACCCCGCTGCTTACTACTTCTGAAACAGGCTGATCAGTTGCTTGTGCCATAAATCCTAGAGCAGCAAAAACCCCAATCCCCGCTAAAAGTTCAAAAGATGAGTTACTGAACGCCGTGATAAAGGCATTATTTGTAACGTCTGATTTCTTTGGCAAATAACTTGAATAAGTAACCATGATTGCAAAACAAATAGATAAGCTAAAGAATATTTGTCCATATGCAGCTACCCAAACTCCTGGTTCTTTCAGCATCTCCCAGTTAGGTGTGAAGAATGCGTTCAGACCTTGTGCAGCCCCTTCCATAAATAATGCACTGATTACAATACATAAGAAGAAGAAGACTAGTAATGGAATCATAATTCTATTCGCCATTTCGATTCCTTTTTTAACACCTGCAAAGAGAACACCTAGCGTAATTAACCAGACAATCACTAATGGGATAAATACTCCCATAACCAGTGAGCCTACAGCACCGGCATCCGTAACCTGTAAATAATCAGTTAGTAAGAAGCCTACTGTGTCATCGCCCCACTGTTTCCCAAATGAAAACCACGAATAAGACATTGCCCATGCAATAATTACAGGGTAATAAACTGAAATTACGAATGCAATGATAACTTGCCACCAACCCATCCACTCGGCTCCTTTGCTTACACGAGCGTAGGTTAATGGCGCAGAGCCACGATATTTGTGGCCTAATGTAAATTCGAGAATTAGCAGAGGCAGACCTGCAGTCAATAATGCGAATAAGTACGGAATTAAAAATGCTCCTCCACCATTTTCATAGGCAACCCCTGGAAAGCGCCAAATATTACCTAATCCTACGGCTGATCCGATAGCCGCCAGGACAAAGCCTGCTCTCGTTCCCCACTGGGCACGATTTTCCATAGTAATAATCCCCCTAACAATGTTGTGTTCTTCTTAATGGAACATTAAAATAGTTCCCTATATTCTGATAATTCATGTTGTTCTAACGATTAGTATAACCATCTGTCCATAGTCTGTCAAAGCCATTTTTAGTAATTTTGTCATATGTATTTTGTAAACCTTATGCTTGTTTTCCTTTAATCATGACTAAATAAAAAGAACAGGCTAAATAGCCTGTTCCAATTTATTGTTCTATTGCATTTTGTTTTGTTTGGATTGGTTTTGGAAGAATAAATAAAAGGACAATTAATAGAACCGCACATGTCAATAGTCCTAATACAGTACTTCCAGTTAACCCTAACACTAAAAATCCTAAAGCTGAAATTACACCGGCTACTAAAACGTATGGTAATTGGGTTGCAAAGTGGTCTAGATGGTTGCTTGCAGCTCCTGTTGAAGAAAGAATCGTCGTATCTGAGATTGGTGAAGAATGGTCGCCAAGAACAGAACCGGCTAATACGGCAGCAAAAGTTGGAATTAAGATTTCAACACTTGTAGCTGAAGCAATTTCTCCTGCTATCGGCAGGAGGATTCCAAATGAACCCCAGCTGGATCCTGTGGCAAACGCCATAATACCCGCAATGATAAAGATAATGACAGGCAGCAATCCAACACTAATGTTTAGATCTTCTACAACAGCCGCTAAATATTCTCCTGTCTGAAGTTTTCCAATTAGAGCTGCGATAATCCAGGCAAACACTAAAATATATACAGCTGGCAGCATTGATTTGATCCCTTCTAAAATCACAGGAATAGCCGTTTTTCCCTGTACATTCTTCTTACCGGCATGGATGAAGAAAAGGATTAAAGTAACAGCTAGACCTACAAGACCACCAACTAGTAAAGATAGTGCTACATCCGTATTTTCAAAAACAGCAAAAATATCAGCAGTCCCGGCCGTCTGATAACCAGTCCATATCATCGCTCCAACTGTACCAATGACAAGTCCGATAATGGGTAAGATTAAGTCAGCAACTGTTCCTCTTTGATTGACAGGCAAGTCTTGTTTTACTTCCCCGGGAATCGGCTTTTCCGGATCAAATACTTCTCCTGTTTCGATAGCACGCTGTTCATGAACTCTCATTGGGCCAAAATCGGTTTGTCTGATTGCAATAATAAACACAATCGCTAAGGTTACCCAAACATAGAAATTCATTGGTATGGTTCCTAAATAAGCCGAAAATGCTGTGAACCCGGTTATTTCGTTATCAGCTAAGATGGTCGCAATAGCTGCAACTATATAAGCTCCCCAGCTTGAAACAGGTGATACAACACATACAGGTGCAGCAGTTGAGTCAATTAAATAGGCTAATTTTGCACGTGATACCCGATGCCTGTCTGTAATCGGACGAGAAACCTGGCCAACCGCTAAGCTATTAAAATAATCATCAATAAAAATAAGAATACCGAAAATTGCGGTCATAACTTGAGCGCCTTTTCTAGTTTTCACTTTGGATAAAGCCCATTCACCAAAGGCTCTGCTTCCGCCCGAAACTAGAATGAAGGCTGTAATCATCCCTAATAGTACAATGAACAGCAAGATATACACATACCAAGTGTTCAGTTCCCCCTCTGCATAAAAGATAGACGAAAATGATGTCCAGATGATTGAAAGGGATTCTGCTGCAACCGCACCAAAGCCATCAGCAGCATCAATGGCTAATAAAAATGCAGCACTGACAATTCCGATTCCTAAAGAAAGCAGGACTCTCTTTGTAATCAGTACCATAATAATCGCCAATATTGGCGGTAATAAAGAAAAAATCGATGAAGTCATTCTACTATTCCTCCTCTGATTATGAGGGGAAACTATAGATGGATGAGGATAATAAAGGATAAATAATAACAAATAAAAAAGAGTAACGATAGAGAGGGTCCATCATTACTCATGATTCCTATTCTCCACCACGATCTGTAGCTCCCCATTATGAGATTTTTCTCATAATGACAGTGCAGCCCTTATTCAAGACTGCCCCAGCAATAGGAGGTTGACGCCCGTCTATTGCTTCGGCAAAATTCCCTTTCAGCTGTTTTCCTCGTTGTCATACTCCAACAGCCTACTCTTTAATTTTGCGCCTCTACCCCACCGGATATGATAAGGTAATTCCTATTAATTTTTCATACTGTAACAACATATCAGAATGAATGATTTCTTTCAAGTGAAAAATTTTGGAATTACCTCACGGTTCCACAGGGAGTTCAATAGAAGGGCTCGTTCCATCACCATTACTTGGGCCATAAAACTGAGGTACATCTCCCGGATCCGTTGTCCATCCGATTGGTACTTCTTGCTTGATCGTCGTAACCTTAGTTTGAAATGGCATAATTATTTGGATATCAACTGCTAAGTCCAGATAGACCAAATGGGTCGCATTATTAATTCCATATTCTTCCGTCTTAAATTTAACTTCAGATACAACATTACCTGTTGCGTAAAAACGAATCGGTATTTTCGGTCCCAAGTTACCGAATAAAGTATTATTGGTGGCTTGGCCTAATGGAACTAAAAAGACGATGCCTTCACTTGTACTGGATTCCTCAAATTCAATTTCTACATCTGTAAGCGATTGTAATGATTGAAGGTCTCCGCTTTCTGCTGCATTTAAATTCGTTTGAATCAGACTGGTTATTTCGGTTCCAATTCGATTTGCTATTTCTAGGTTTAGTGTTTTAGAGGATTCTTGTTGTTCCACCATATTATTGAGCTCAATAGAATCCGCAATTTTTTTATTAACAGCTTTATTTATAACTGCTGTTCCGATTTGTTTTGTTTTTAATTCTGCATAACTCAAAAGCGTTGGGGTCAAACCTTTATCTATCAGCCAAAAGCTAATCGAAGTGGTAACGATAAAAAAGATAAAGGTGATGATAAAAACATGACGAAAAGGCAAGGGCCCTCTTCTCGGCTTTTTTCCTCGCAGTAAACTCAAAAGACAATCCCCCCTTATAAGCTATCTATATGCTCTGTAAGGGGGGATTAGCATTCATTTATGCGAATAATTGTGATGAATGTCTGAAAAAATTAAGAAGCGTCTTCTCCACACTTCTGGATCATTAAATCCTTTCGTTCTTTTAAATCTAGCGAATATGGCTGAGACAGCTGCACTCCATTTTCCTCAATAATTCTTAAAATAGGTCTTTCACTTAGACCGTGGTGATACCCGCTCACAATTCCCTTTTTCCCATCATTAAGTGTAACAGAAATCCCAATTGGATACACAGCAACAGCTTTTCTGAAGGCATTGACTACATTTTTATCAAATAATTGGCCAGAACCGGAATATAAAACTTCAAGTCCTTCATGCGGCAGCATAGCACCCCGATAAACCCGGTTTGAAGTGACTGCATCGAATACATCCGCTACCGCAATAATTTTCGCTAATTGATGGATCTCTTTATCCCTCAGACCGCGAGGATAACCTGATCCATCTAACCGCTCATGATGCTGATAGGCACAATGAGCCGCTACTAGAGGTACAGTATGTATATTTCTTAAAATTTGAAACCCGCTTTCCGCATGCTTTTTAACTTCCTCAAACTCTTCATCCGTCAGCCGACCAGGTTTTAGTAAAATCTCCGTTGGAACCGTCATCTTACCAACGTCATGGAGGATTGCTCCTAAGCCAAGAAGTTCCAGCTCATTGCTGGAGAGCTTAAGCTCAATTCCAACCGCTAAAGAATAAAGGGTCACATTAAAAGAATGACTGAATATATATTCATCATAAACAATCACATCATTCATTAAGGTAACGATATCCTGATTCCCTTTTATCGATTTTAATAGCTCAGAAATAATTCCTTTGAACGGCTTTGTCGCTTTTTCTACTACAATGGTTCCATGCCGCTGATTCTTTTTCGTTATATCCCGAAAGGTGGATTCAATTGTACTCGTTGCTTTTCTTCTAATAGCAAATGAAATTGTTTCGACCGGTTCAATTCCCTTTGAGACTTCGTCATCTATATAAACATACCGTATATTCAACTCTACTAATCTTTTAATCATTCTTTCGGTAAGAGCAATACCTTTATTTACTAATGTTTTATTCTTTTCGTTTTTCACAGGTGTCGCTAATTTCATTCCCGGCTTGACCGCACGCACTGATAATAATCTCATATGATCTCCTATACTAGTAAAGATTACTTACTGAAGAAATATTATCCTTTTTCTCATTATCCATTATTTATACCCTATCTTTCAAGGAAGAAGTGAAAAAATTGTATAAATATGACGAAAAAGGGCCTTCCCAAGTGCTTTATCCCTTAATTGTTTAGAGAGAAGCAGCAAGTGAAAACCCCTTGTGACTGTATTATTATTAATTTGTACATAGCTTTCTTAAACCATTTTTAACATGGCTGCCTTGCCTGGCATTCCTTTATGAATTCCAAGTTTTTCAGCTTCGGCTGTCACAGATTCAAGCGGAGCCTCTAATAGCTGATCAATGGTTTTGACACCCACAGCACGGCCAGCAATGATTTTTCTGTCCCTCAGCTTTTCGTTTAATAGCGCAACGTCAAGGGCACCACACATGATATAGCCTTTATCTGAAGTAACAGCTAAAAGATTGGTTTTTGGCAATTGAACAGAAACCGCTAAAAAGGTATGGCCTTCAATCTGAATCGGTGAAAGATTAATCATCGATCATCTCTCCTCTCTTTATTACTTTATGAGAGATTCAAGATAACCGTGAATTATCTTTAAGAAAATGTTCGGTATAATTGCCACTCCATAATATCGCGAAGCATATGAGCTACATCATACTCTTTCTTTTCTGCCCGAAAGACTTCGGGGAAAAATGGGCCAAACGTAAACATATCAATCGTTGCAATTTTATACTCTTTATCCGGATCAATCGGGCGTCCATTCATCCAAAACTTTTTATGATAAGAATCCTCATCGACAATATGAATACCTGCGTATAAAAAGCTCCCCATCACCTTACCCCGGAATCCAAGCCCTTTCAAAACCCAATTCATCCACTTTTCTTCCGTGGCCTGCTTGATCACCTCGATGAGCTCTTGGCCATTAATCCAGACGGTGCAAGGGTTAATAGGATGCGGGAGGAGCTGATGAATATCAAGCTTGGTAACAGGTCCTTTATGTAAATCTTTTAGAAATAATCCGCAATTAAGAATAGCTGCATCGGCCTTACACCATTCCTTTAACCCTTCTGCCAATAAACGGGATAGCTCTGTTTCCTTTTGCCAATTGCTAGGCAAGGTTCGCGGAAGGGTTACAACCACTTGCTGGAGCAGTTCTTCTCCTTTGTTTTGCCAGTATTGGATCGCCTTGTCATCTTGGTTTTTCTGTGGAATATCATTTATATCAATGAGTTTTGCTGTTTTCGATTGAATCGAGTGACCTTCCAAAACCAATTGGATATGCCCGATATAATTTCCATGCTTCCCTGCACAGGCAAGCAGCGACTGGTTTTCAATTTTTCCGTGTTCAAAGATATGGTGGGTGTGCCCGCCCATAATTACATCAATCTCCGGAAATCTTCGGGCGATTTCTTCATCTTCATGAATCCCTAAATGAGATAATAGAACGAGGACATCCGCCTTTCCTTTAATTTGAGCTACGATTTTAGCAAGCTCTTCTAACGGTTCGCTGATTCTCCAGCCCAGCTCCTGATAAAACTTTGAAAAATAAACAGTTAAGCCGACGAAACCAATTTTTGTACCCTCTTTCGTTTCTTGTATGTGATAGGGCTTTACCCATGTCGGACGGGTGTTATCGTTATAAAATAAATTGCCTATTAAAACTTGAAAATCGGCATTTGCATAGAGATCATCTAACGCTTCGAAAGGAAGAGTAATCCCCTCATTATTGCCAATTGTAACAAAATCAACGTTCGCTTCATTTAAGAGCTCAACATTGCATTTGCCTAAGGTCGCTTCTGTAAAGGGGTGTACGCGGTCCATATGATCCCCGATATCAAATATAAAAACTTGCTGAGACCTGTTTTCATGCTCTCTTCTTTTCTCGTGCAAAAATCTCGAAATTTTAGGCCATGTTTCAAAATGACTATGTAAATCATTTATATGATAAAAATGGATGACCTCCACTTTCAAACCTCTTCTCTTAGCAAAAAATTATAGAAAATCACTAAAAATATCAAGCTGACGATCATGAAGCTCTTCGTAGCAAAGGTCCATGAGTTCTATCATCATTTTCCCATTATCTGCAGCGTCTCCGCCCGAATTATTATTAAAAATGACATAGATATCTTCGCTCGTTTTCTCCAATTCACTTAAATATTGTTTCCATTCCAATAATTCCTCTTCGCTATACCGGTACAAATAGCGCACCTCACGCCAATTTACATCCTGTTTTTTCTGCCACCCTGCTGTATTTCGGCCATGAAAACGAATTAAGGTTTTTTCTGAATGAGTCGGCGTCAGGACTGCCGGGACAGATCCCATCCCCACCTGGGGCTCATCACAAATACTATGAATCCACCCTTCTTTTTTCATAAAGTCTAATGTTTTTTCACGCATATTGGGAAGAAACCAGGACTGATGCCTAAACTCAAGCGCCACTGGCCACTCACCCATTTGTTCCCTACACCAACGCAAATAGGTGACATTATCTTTCGAACAGCTAAACCACGGCGGAAACTGAAATAATACCATCGCAAGCTTATTACTTTCTGCATATGGTTTTAACGAAGCCTTAAACACCTCAACCATTTCCTCTTTTGACGAAAATGGTAGCTCTCCTCTATTATGTCCCGTTATCCCTTGGTACGCTTTTACAATAAACCGAAAGCCATCTGGCGTATCCTCAGTCCACTTGGCAACCGTAGCTTCCTTCTGAATCGCATAAAAAGAAGCATCCACCTCAACAATCGGAAAATGAGAAGCGTATTCCTTTAATTTACCTTTAGCTGTAATATGCCCAGGGTACAAACTATCATGATCCCCCCAGCCCGCTAAGCCAATGTATATCATCTTTTATCACCATTTTCATCTTATCATAGATAGGGGTATGGGTGGAAAGGGTGAGGGGTGGGCTTTCAATATGTGCGTGTTCAAGAAGTTAATGGGAGACTTTGTGGCCTTTTTGGGCGCGCTGCTCTGTTATTGGGCGGATCTGGGGCTTTTTTGGGGCGCGCCGCTCTGTTATTGGGCGGATCTGTCACTTTTTTGGGCGCGCCGCTCTGTTGATTGGGCGGCTCCGGGGCTTTTTTGGGCGCGCCGCTCTGTTATTGGGCGGATCTGTCACTTTTTTGGGCGTGCCGCTCTGTTATTGGGCGGATCTGTCACTTTTTTGGGCGCGCCGCTCTGTTGATTGGGCGGATCCGGGGCTTTTTTGGGCGCGCCGCTCTATTATTGGGCGGATCTGTCACTTTTTGGGCGCGCCGCTCTGTTATTGGGCGGATCCGGGGCTTTTTGGGGCGAGCCGCTCTGTTATTGGGCGGATCTGTCACTTTTTTGGGCGCGCCGCTCTATTATTGGGCGGATCTGTCACTTTTTGGGCGCGCCGCTCTGTTATTGGGCGGATCCGGGGCTTTTTGGGGCGCGCCACTCTGTTGTTTGGGCGACTCCGCCACTTTTTTGAGCGCACCGCTGCTTTTAAATTTTTTGTCTCTTTAAAAACTTTTACCAAAAATATAATTTTTCATTTTTAATTATATTTTTTATACACTTTCCCTTTATTTTTTCCTGTCGATTCTTGTGTTGAAGAAATCAATATCCTTTTAGTAACATACCTTGATTTTAAGTTTAAAAATTCTCTAAGTGATTTATTTGTAATGTAAGGACCAAAAAGAAGGACGTACTCTTCCAATGTTGGTATATGCGCAACTTTGGATTGATGCTGACATAATGAACATAACCAGGCAGTATTTATTCTTTCCATAGGAATCTTCCTGCAATTTGGGCATTGTACACCTGTAATTATATCTGATTTATCAATACTAAATTTCTTCAGAACATCAGCTTTACTCTCTGTATGTTCATTTATTAAATTGGATCTGATTAATTGAATTTGTTTAGGAGTAATCACAGACTGTTTATATTTACGATCAAATTCAGAGATTTTTTCAAGTAAATAATCAGCGTGAATGATTCGGTCGTAGAATGGGTGTTTGTTGTCAGGGAAATTAAAAATTGCAGTAGGATTGCTATTAACAAATAAATACTCAATCGGCATATCCGGCATTTTATGTAACTTCATCCACTCATGCAGCTGATACTTCAATCTTCTTGATTGAAGTATAGGCTCCGTAAACCGACTCTCTACACCATTAAATTTACGAGTAAACTGGTTAGAAACTGGATCGAAGTATAGTTGTCCCTGAATATTTTTCACTTCTAAGAGGAGAGCATAATTTGGGGTGATGAGGAGGCTATCAATTTGAAAGAAAGAATTTTTATTTGGAAGTCTTAGATCCTGAAAAATATTGAATTTTTCATTTGGTAATAAACTAGTGAAATAGTCCACTTCTTTTTCACCATAATATCCTGCCTTCTTTGTAGCAATTCGATCCTCGATATTTTTTCGTTGAGGATGACCTTGAAGTATTCGAGTACGCAATACTGTTAAAGCTTTGATTTCTAATGGAAATTTTCTTCCTTTTACTATCATTGGTTCACTCCTATCTAATAGTTTTAAAAATATATTCTTTTGTGATTCAATTTTTCCTGCCTGGAATCCTTATTTTTGAAAAAATTTATTCTAAATGATTTATTGGCTTTCTTAACTAGAGTTTAAATGGTCAAGGACCATCGTTTTTGGGCGAAACTCTGATTAATTGGGCTGGTGTTCATTTTTTTGGGCGGCTTTAAAAAATATTTGGGCGTCAAACCCCATATTTTGGGCGGTTCTAAGGAATAATTGGGCACCCCATACCTCTATATGGGCTGTTTTCACAATTTTTGGGCTTATGGTAGCCTTTTTGGGCGAGTTCTCATTTTTGTGGGCGGATCCAAATTTTAATGGGCGGGACCTTATTTTTGGGCGGATCCAAATTTAATGGGCGGGACCTTAATATTGTGGGCGGATCCAAATTTAATGGGCGGGACCTTATTTTTATCGGCGGATCCAAATTTTAATGGGCGAGGTTACAATTAATTTGGCGGGCAAACGGCGCTCCTTCCGTTTTTGTGCATCATATGCGTCCAAGCTCCACCTTATTAAAAAAACCCCAGCTGCACCTAACAGCCAGGGTTTTACTAACAGTTTATTAACCAATCGAACCTTCCATCTCGAACTTGATTATTTTCGGTTTTTAAAGTCTGTTCTTTCCTTGTGTATACCTTGATATAATAAGGTTTTCTGTTTTAGCTTTTTAAAATATTTCATTTCTTTTTAAACTAATTTGGGCAAAATCTGGGCAAATCAAAAATAAAAGCTTCTCGGTAGTGAGAAGCTTTTATTTTTATACTTTTTCATGTTTTTTGTGTTGGTTTTTTAGGCGTATTGGTGGGCAGTTTCGTGGGCAAAAATTCTACTGCGGATCTACAAACTGAACATTGGTAAATTAACACTTCAGTCATCGTATCAACATCAAATACTTCCTTCACTTGTAAAGACTGACCACAGCATAATACTTTGTTTTGCAAAAACATTCTCATCACTACCCCACCTTTTCAATTTTCGTTTTTCCGTATATAATTTATACCTAGTTTAACCACAGGGGGAAAACTATGGCACTCCGTAAAGGGAGATGCCGTTTGCAGGAACTACTAGGTGATATGACCCAAACAGAGTTTGCTCGGCGAATGAAGGTCGCCGATTCTACTGTTTCTCGCTGGATTAAAAATGAGAGAGAAATGAGTTACGAGAACGCAGTTTTAGCAGCTCGAATATTAGGTTGTCACGCTGAAGATTTTTACATATGGATTGAAGTCCAAAAAGGCAAACGGCAATAGGTGGATTCCTCCACCCTCCCTCGGGGAGATTTTTGCCATATAGGCAAAAACTATACACTTATTATATCGGAATATTTTAACATTTTCACCATAGTATTTTAGTCTGAATCAAATTTTACATTTAACCCCTCAAAATTTCTTAGTTTTCCCTTTAGTCGTAGGACTGTTGTAATGTAAAATCGCTGTTTATTGACATGATTTCGTAATTTCAGAATAATTTTATATATCTTCTTTAGAATAGACCTCGTACTTTAATCCTGTTTTCGTTAAATACTTCTCTATATTAATCTTCCGTAATTTGCTAGCGGTATAAAAAACAACGACAGGTGCTTGCTTGAATTTCTTATTAATCACCTCTGAAGCTTTTTTGTATCTCTCGATTTTCTTTTTATTCTCACTCATAGATTGAGTACGATCTACCTCTAAAAAGTAATACACTCCCTCACGCTTATACAGGGCATCACAGCGTATGACTTCCTCTCGGTAGGATAACCCCTCCCTTAGTTCTAAAACGATTTCTCGCTCAATCTCGAACGTGCTAGGCATCCCTAAATTAATATAGAAATCATTTCTCATGAGATAGTGTTCTATGACTTCGGCAGACCATTTTCTTTCCTTTGTGCTGCCTATTACATCACGTCCCAGGGAGTTTAAATAATAGACATGTTCTCCGTTTCTCTCATGGAAAGGCTTCTTGTGTAGGTAAGGCTCCATTTCTTTTAGGATTCTTAGAGTATTGGGGCGTTTCCCTAACCGATGGATTTCTTGAATCTGTGACGTACTCATAAACCCGAACCTATCTAATGTAGAAAGTATCCTCTCCTGTCTGTTCTTCATTTTTTGGTGCATGGTGAGGATCATGATTCTTTACCTCCCATTGTTTCAGTCTAGCCTTCATTTCTTTATCGCTAATGTAAGGCACTTGCATTTCTCGTAATTCGTGGGTTTTGAATAAGGCTCTCCCTTTAATATCACTTGGTAGTTCTTCGGCTCCATAATCATCTATAGCGACTTGCGAAGCATACCCAGACGGTAGCCGGAATGACACTTTAGCATCCGAATTTTGCTTTACAGAGCGCGGCAGGGTGTCAGCTGTAGGGTATTGGGTACAAAAGACCTCTCTAAAGCCTAAAGCCCCACCTATACGGGTGATTTCTCCTAAGAAGTATTGGCACATGCCGAGTAAATCTTTTTGCTCTTTGGTCATCCATTTTTCCGGGGCCAGCTGCGCGGCTTCGTCTACAATAATGAAAATACGTTTTTGTTCAGGAGTGTCTATTACATTTGTCCAGCCATTAGTACGGAAATATCTGTACATTCTTTCCATCCGTTCATGAATCTCGGTTAGCAGTAATGCCCCTTCCTCCGCGTTACTGGCTACCCTTCTAACTTGTTTTAATCGTTCATAAGGTCCAAACTCTAACCCACCTTTTAAATCGATTAAATAAAGCTCTATATCGTCTGGATGATGTTCAATGAGATAGGTCATTAACACTTTTAGAAAGACTGTTTTTCCAAACCTTGTTGTTCCAGCTACTGTCATATGGGGAACGTGGTCAAAGTTATGCCAAACTAACCCGTCAAACCTTTTACCGATAGGAGCAAACCAACCTTCTTTATCGGGTAGTGCTTCATATGGGAACATTTCTGGAATCTCTTCATCATATACCGAGAATTGAAGCAATCCTTTTTTATAGGCAACCTCTACAGGTTTTTGTAATCCGTCCGTAAATACTTTAACCTCTTTTTCCATCTTGGCTAGTTTGGTCGCTGGTAAGCCTAAAGGAATGGTGTAGAAGTATCTCATACCTATGTGATTATACCCGTCAAAGAGTTTTTGTTTTTTCTTGTATGTCGGGTATAGAAAAGTTTCTTCCTCTCCCTTTGTTTTTCTAACTCCATAATTGACATTCCTCATGATTGTTTCGATTTTCTTTCTATCGGATTTATTAGGGGCTTTCGTAACAATGGCAAGGGTTCCGACTGCTAAAGGTATCATCCATTCAAGCATTACTTATCCCCTCTCTCCTTCCATCCAATAATAACGTCACCCATTTCCCCTTTAGCCTTACAGATATAACTCATATCATCGTACCAATCCATGCTAACTTTATATAAATCATGGTTTGGATAAGAATCTTGAAGCAAGTTTAAAAATGCTTCCCATCCTTCTTTCTTCACAAACTTTTTCGTTTTCTTATGACTAAATATTTCATCAAAATCACTCATGCGCTCCCCTCCCAGCTTTAAGACATTCGAAGAATGACGAAAAGGTGGCTTTAGGTGAAAAAACCTAAAGACATTTCAGTCCAACAAAACGAAATTATACAAGAAAAACAACAAATTAAATCAAATATTAAACCTTACCCCAAAGACTGATACCTTACCAACCCATTACGATATGACGAAATAACCCATGCTTAAACACGAATAGTAGTATAGACACTGCTATAGAACCTATCATGATAGCCCTCATTAGTGTTTCATTAACGGAAAAACCCGCCTTTTCGAGTAAGACGAGTGTAAGTAGTACAGCTCCACTTGTGAGAAAGAAGTTAAAACCTAGATCGACCATGTGAAATATTTGAGGGTCAGGGGTTATGGACTGGATCGCGCTGCCTTTCATAAACTCTGAGAATTTAATAATCTCCATTTAGATTCACATCCTCTACCATATAACTCCAACACATGTCACATTCACAAGGACACATACCATCACTCCTTTTTGGTTTTGATATTGAGTATATGTCTTTGTATGAATATGTTGCATGTATAATTGAAAATATTTCTACTACTTTTTGAACTAATGTATGTACTATTGGTAAATTTATTGATATAATGGAATTAAAGTAATATTATGAAAGGAAGGTGAATAAAATAGTTAGTTTAGAGGTGCAAGCCGTGAAACCAATAACAAACACAGCCAAATTTAAAATAAAAATTATTGAAGCTGGCATTAGCCAAACAGAGCTAGCAGAGGAATTTAAAGTATCTAAGCAAACGGTAAATGGATGGGTAGCTGGTAGAATAGCCCCCACCCTTAATACAGCTTTGAGAATAGCTAAACGGTTGAATTGTAGTGTAAATGATTTATGGGAATATAATCCCGAGTCGTAGAATCAATTAAAAAAAAGGAGTTGAAAAAATGAAAGTTTATATAGTGTTTTGGTCAGATAGTTTTGATGATTGGAGTCTCGAAAAAGTATTTAGCAATGAAGAAAAAGCTATTGAATTTCAAAATGCAAAATTCGGCAGATGGATAATGGAAAAAGAAGTTGAGTAGTTCACAATAAGAAGAGTATAAGGAGGATAACTCACATGAGGGAACAATATTTTAACACAATGGGAGATATTTCAAGAGCAAGACAATTATTTATAAATAACCATGGTTTAACACCTAATACTGTTATTATGAATAGAACTTCATATCGTAACCTAGCAGACCATCACGAAATGTTAACTAATATGGGACCTGATAAATCTGTAACTGTAATGGGAATGAAAATACAAATAACTGATGTAGACAATATCCAAGTAGGATATATGATTGAAGTTCCTGATATAGAATAAAAGAAGGTGATCCCCATTCCAAAATGTCTATATTGCGCACGAAAAGAAGGAATTTATCCCCTCAAACAGTGGGATAAAGAAGAGATTGAATATTATTGTGAGGACCATATAAACCAGGTTAAGAAATTCAATGAGGAACAAAAAACAGCTTTCTATGAGTATTACAAGAATGAATTGCATAGGAGTTGGCTTTCGCCGAAGTCTCGGGAATTGTGGGAACAGATACACAAAGAAAAAGCTACCCCCAAATCAAGGGAGTAGCTTCTTTCTATTTATGGCGGTCACTAATAGACCAATCACATCTGAGTCCGTTAATTCATCAATCCGAGCTGACCAATCTGCCGATAACACACCATTTTTATAGAGTTGATGGAGCAATTCTTTTGTCTCTTGCTTGACTGTTTGTGAAGATGGATTAAATGCACTCACTTGCTTCGCCACCTTCTTCCCTTCGATTTTCTTAATAAATTCATTCCATTTTGGGAGTAACCTCACCGGGCAATACTTACCACTCCAATGTTTATGAGGAACCACATTTTCAATCGAAATATTAAATTTGTTCATGAGATACCGGATTAACTCAATAGCATTTTCTACAGCCTTATCAAAATCCCCATCCTCATTTTCGCATATTTCAATACCGATGGATTGTCGATTACCTTTTCCTTGCCCATCCCCAGCATGCCATCCGTTTACATCGAATGGAATGTGTTGAATCACTTCTTTATCATCAACAGTTAAGTGCCAGGATTTTTGAGTAGTGTCCGTGCCTTTTAAATATTTACTGTGCATACGGGCATTGGCACCTTTACTTAAGTTTCTCGTTGTGTGTACGGTGATGTATTTAGGGGTCATGGAGTAGGCTTTATATCCAGGAATTAAGTCTTGGATAATGTTCATTACTTATCACCTTTCCCTACCTTATTAGGGTCAAAATACTTGGTCAGGAAATTAAGGTTAATGCCAATCCTAGAGAAATTCTCAATGATACTTAATCCTTCATACACAACAATGCCCCATACACCTATTTGAATAATGTATCCGTCTGCATTAATAAAAGCATCAACAAACACTAAAAAAGCGAGCGCTACGAATATTCCTGCTTTTTTAATTAAACCTACAAAATTGATGGAACTGTTGATTTTCTTTTCCACTCCTGCTGCTAATAAACCTGTTGCAATATCAAAAGCAACTAGCCCTAAGGCTAGATGCCATATGTTATTTCCTACGACTGATTTTATGTCAAATCCAAAAATTAGCGTTTCCATGTGTTTTCCTCCTAATATAAAAAGGACCCCGTTATGGAGTCCTTATGCTGATTCTCTTCTAAATAAATATGCAATTACCACAATAGGTATTGTAATAACCCAAGGCCAAAATGAGGAAGGGTAAATAAGATAAATAAAATACAAAAACCCTCCCACTAGTACATAAATCCAAAACAAATATTTAATGATTCGTTTGGCCTTTTCGCCCAAGTACATGTAAATCAATACGGGGATAAAAACAGCTAAAGTTGCAATTAAAAATTCTATAATACTCCCCCCTTTTTTATTGGTTGTATTGTTGCAATTTGCTCAATAAACGCAAGATTTCCATTTGCTTTTCAGCATGAGTCATTTCTTCGTTTTCGTCAACCTCTTTTATTTTTCGCTCTATAGTAGCGATTTCCCTTTGTTTCATTAGATCATCATAAAATTCTTTCCCTTTACCATACTCTCTAAGCTTTTCATAATCCTCCGTCTGCTTCTCGCTTAGCAACCTTCTGTCGTTATCGTAAAATTCACTTGCTTCATCAAACGCGCTAGGACCAAATAAAAGCCCTTTGGAGGAGTTCCATAAGCTCGGATTTTCAATAGGGAAACGTAATTTTTCATTTTCTCCAACAAACGGAAGGCTTGAATCCTTTTTGTATTCCCCTTCATTAGTTAAAGCCTCTGCCCCTTCTAATGTTTTCTTTAACTGATTCCCGCCGAATGGTAAAGCGAATTTGAAAATAGGGTCCGTAATAGCATCTTGTACAAGTAACCCAGTTCCAAACCGCTGTGGGTTCCGTTCTCCAAATAACTGTTCTCTTGTTGGTAGTCCAGTTACGTTTCCGATTTGTCCGTATTCAGGGTACAGATTAGCCAAGAATTGCCCAGCCGGTAAGTTGGTTAGTACCTCCCCACCAAGACGGCCTACTCTTTGAAGATTGGTTAGTTCTTCATCCCCTACTGCGTCCAGTGTCGCGTCAATCGGGTCAAAGGTAACGCCGAATCCTCTAGTTTCTTCCATTCCCTTATTTAGCAGGAAGTTAGCTAAAAATAACGTGGCTATGGCCCCAAAATCTTTGGCCTTTACAAAATCCCTCATTACATGCCATAAATTAGCTACTTCTAGCGTAAACGGCATCATAAACTGAAAAGCTTTTGATTTTTGTAATAACGGAACTTCGCCAACCCCACGACCCGCAATTAGATTTCTCGTGTTATCATCCGCGTATTTAATAGGATTTGGAACGCCTTGCTTCAAACCTTTGGTGTATGCCGAATTCCAAATAAAAGAGGTACCAATGCGATCAGAAGTAGAAATCATCCAACCGGCCAATTTTTCAGGTTGTTCGAACCACTTGGTGTCAAATTTCCGATACATCCCGTCAATGTAACGTTCTTTAAGGAATGGAGATTTATGAATTGGAGCATTTTTGTCTAAAATGGATGTGATTGCTCTATACGCCCCATTTAAAGAGTGCTGTTTTGCAAACGCAATCCCATTTGGAATATTGGCAAGTTGCGCTAAAGCAGAACCAACGTTACCTAATATTACGTTCTTCTTAACCCGATTATTCACCCAATTCAGGACGGACATGGCTTTTCTTCCGTCTATTTTCGCTACATCTAAGAGTTGTTGTAGGTTCCTATCAAGGTAAGGGTTTGTTTTCCCTGCAAGGTCGTTAGAATAGTTGTATAAAAACTCGATGAATTGATTCTGACTTCCATCATCCCCTAGCCCTTCAACTAAATCTTTTCGCAAGTTTTTAAACTCTGGGATAACCCTATCGATATTTGTTGCATAAGAAGCGTTTGGGATATATTCTAAGAATCCTCCAACCGCATCATCTTTATATGGGCCTAATCCACGCCTTTGCATAAACCCATGAAACTTAGAGGAAGGATTCGTATGTTGTGATAACCCTGCTAATTCTGGGCTGATTTGGGAAGGTGAATCAAAAATATTCCTTAATCCTGTTAATCCACTTAACTCCCTAAAGTGACGATAATAATTGTCTAATTTAGGTAATAAACGGTCAGGATCATTAGGATATATTTCTTGTCGTGCTTGGTTTATAGTTCCGTGTAATTCATCATATGCCTGCCTAAACCATTTATCCGCTTCTACTATGTCCTTCCACTTATTAGGTGCTTGCCGTTTTAATTCCTCGAGTGAAATATTGCCCTCTCCATATCGTTGTACTAACGCGGAATCTTTACTTCCTTTCTTGATTCCTAGTTTCTTAACCACTTCCGTTTCCAACTTATTTAGCCACTTTTCTTGCATATCTGTGTAGTCTTTTTTAGCTTTGTCTAGTTTCTCGATAACTGGTTTACCCATTTGTTCGTAATTCTCGCCAAACGCTTCGCGGAAAATACGGTACACATCAGCGGTAGCAGCTCTAAAACCGCTTATTTTATTTAAATCTTCTTTCGGGTCGAAACCGTTCGATGTTGTGTTTGGTTCTCTCGTAGCGGCCACTTCTCTATTAGCTCGAATTGCTTCAAACCCTCTTGGCTGTGTTTGAAATAATGATTGTTCATTAGGGCTAATCGATTCAAATGGATTCAAATTATTTCCACCAGTCGGTTCTACTTGAATTGTTCTTCTAAATTGCAACGGTGGTTCCTCTGGTTGTGGAACTGCCTCTCTAGTTGGACCAGGTAAACGTAATTGTGGTTCGGGTAAGGCTAAGACATTAGATGGCACATTTCCGTTTGCATCTGGCCGTAATGTATTCGCCCAGCTTTGCATCGTTTCTTGGTTTGGTAAATATTGATCTACGGAGTTACGAAGGGAACCTAATCCCCTTCTAGCTACTTGCCCCAATCCATATACAGCAGGGTCGAACACTCCCCCTCCAAGTGCTCCGAAACCAGTACGAAGGGCATACTCTCTTAAATCCCCGGCTTCTGGATTGACAAATTCATTTTCTGCAGATAACCCTAATTCTGTTAATGTTCCGGCTGTTGCACCTTTAATGGCTCTTTGTCCGTATGGATTTTGGATTCGGTTCAATGCCCCTAAACGATTAAGAGCCACATTCCCGACCTTATATCCTTGGCTAACAGGGGCGGTGTATCCTAAGATAGTTCCAGTCCCTTGTAGGATATCCGTTTCTAATCCTCTGTCTTTTAAAGCAGCTTTTGTAATCGGATTTGTGATTTCCCCGTCACGTTCTATTTCATTTTGAGCAATCGCTTCATTGTTCCCCGGGAATAAGACTTCGGTTGCCCCGGTAGAGATTGGTACTAAATATCGGTCGAGAAACCCTAATAAACCCCCGCGCTCTTCTTCCTCGGTTTCTTTCGGCTTCTTGGATAATGCTTTTCTTATTCTTTGCTCTGCTTCGCTATTTTCAACTGAATATCGCCCTGCAAAACGGTCATTGTCAATGGATTGGTTTCTTTCTGCATCGTATGGAATTGGCTCTTCTTCCATAAAGTAATCATCAGCTTTAACTGTGGAACTATCGCCTTCTACGTTTATGCCATACTTTGCGTATAGTTCATTATCCTTTTCAGCTTTTTTAGCAGCTTTTTTTCGTTCTTCTTCCTCTAGCTTTTTTTGGTAGGCTCTCTCCCCCAAGTCACGATAATAAGAACCGCTAGGAGGGTTATAAGGGGTAAATCCCCCGAATAATTTATTTGCATTTGACTGGTATTTGCTCTGTAAACGACTAAAAGGATTGAGTTGTCCTCCTCCGTCTATTAGTCGTGTTGGTCGCTGTGCCATATTTACCCTCCTAACATCTTTAAAGCATCTTGCATTTCACGTTGGAAACGATTCACGACGGATTGACGGACTTGTGACGATGAACGAGAAAAATACTTCTGTCCGTTATTAGCTCCCCGTTCTGCGTATACCCTTTGTATGATTTCCGCTTCACTCATGCCCGAACGGATACCAGCATTCCTGAACACGTTTAAAGCCCCTCCTGAACCGTGTTGTACGGCAGTACTCCATAGAACATTCTGAACAGCAGGGGAATATTTGTTAATGTCAATGCCTAGTGAGTTTTTGATACTATTCGCTGCCGGATCATAGTGAGACTGTTTAATAAATCCATGTTGAAGAGCATCGAACTGTTTAGCGTTTGTTTGAGCTAACTGTTTCCACGCGCTGTTAAATCCTGAACTGCCTGGCGTATGCCCTTTTAATGCGTTATATGTGGATGGGCTTGCATTCTTCAAGTACGATAGAAAACTATTCATCGTGCCTGTGTTTGTGGCAATTTGATAAGTCCCGTAGGAAGCACCGCCCCAATCACCACTATTGTTGGCGATGGTTCCAGGACCGGATGAGCCAGACTCGTATTTTTTACTTAATGAGCCTAGCCCTCCACTTCCTACGGTTGTTGAAAACCCGCCTCAAACTCCATGCGGTCACGGGCTAGCCTATCAGCGCGGTTGCTTTCTTCCATCCTCCATGCCATTTCGTCACCGAACATTTCTCGGTTCCACTCTAATTGCGCTTTTTCGGAGGCAGACATGTTGTTGTAGACGTATTGTCTCCACGCTTGTTCAGTTTGGAATTGTTGCTTTTCCCATTGTAACGCTGCATTCCGCTGTTGGTCGCTAATCGTATCACGCTGTTTGCCGTATTCCCATTGTTCTCTCCAACGTGCATCCTCTACTCGGTCTCTTCCCAATTGATAGTCGTATTGTTGTTGCCATTGATTTCTACCTAGGTCAAATTGAGTTTGCCAACGGTTATCCATGACTTGATCTCTACCACGGGTATAATCCATTTGTTCCGCTTGCATACCTAAGTTAAGTAAGGCTTCGGCTCGCTGGGCTTCTAATTGATTAATCAATGCTTGGGCTTCGGCAGGGTTATTAATATCCGCTATTCGTCTGTCTAAGTCATTGAGTTGTTGTTGTTCTTGGAGGTTTAGAGAGTTAAGTGAGTTTTGCCGCTGATTCGCTAATGAGACTTGGCCAGATACGTTTTCGCCACTAGATGTAAGCCCAGCATCCGCCATTGCCTCACGTAGCTTTTGCACGCCTTGTAAATTTACAGTATCCGTTTGGTTCCGCAAGCCTTGGTAAGCCGGTTTTACTTCGGCTTTTTGTTGGTTAATCATTCCTGTAGCTCTATCTCTCTGTGCTTGAAGTTCTGCCAATCGTGCTTGTTTTTGTTGGTCGAACATCGCATTGATTTGTTGCGTAAACTTTTCTAAATACGATGGTTCGGGGGCTTGGTAATCTTGCCCGGTTAAGTTTTTGTAGTGGGATAGCTGATGGGTAGTGTCTAGCCCATCTTTCATACGGTTCTGAATGACTTGGGTGGTACGGGCGATTTCGGCATTTTTATCCGTAAACTTGACCGCTTTCCCTTGGTTTTCTTCTATGGTTCCGTATCCATATTTGGTTGCCATGATTCAACCTCCTTGCATAAAAAATACACCCGAGAAGGGTGTAGAGAGTTAGTGCTTTGTATAGTGTTGTTTACCGCAGATAATACAACGACCTTTGTAGTAATCATACCTGTGTTTCTTGAAGATTCGGCAGTCAATCCAATATTTTAGATTTTTCATCTCCTCCATCCTCCTTATATTAAAGCGCCTGCCTTATGGCGTTATCTATTTTTGTTTAATATAGTATTAGTTATTCCAGTAAAAGTTGAGTAAGGCAAATTATCCACCAGTTCTTTATTTATCCCTTCTAACGGGTACTTAGTTTGCAATTGTAGATTTCGTAAACTTCTCGTGTTAATACTTTTAACAACTCCTATTTTTTGGAAATTTTCTATGATGGTAATCAATAAATTTACAAAAATTGGAGGTATGGGTAATAATAAAACAGGTTTCCTGATGTTCTTCTTAATTTCGATACAAATAGTTTTTAAAGATAGTTCATCTTTATCCCTTGCTATCAAAATGGAGTTATTATATTCCTTAGATTCTATTACTTTTTTAATCATGTAATTTAAATTTTTAACATATATCATACTTTTAGTGGTGTTTCCATTATTGAACAAAGGGAAGAATCCTTTCCTTATTTGATTAATAAGTTTCGCGACATTACCTTTGTTATCATTTTCCCCGTATACAACCACAGGTCTAATAATTACATAATCCATATGATGTTTTTTACAATAATCCATAATTAATAACTCTGCTTCTTTTTTTGATTGTCCATATATATCATTCGGATCATCAGTCTGAACTGCAATACTACTAATATAAATAAAGATTTTTGTATTTAATTCAAGAGCAATTTTAAGGGCGTTTTCTGTAGCTTTAACATTATTATCTTTAAATAAGTGTTTAGTATTTTCCGTTTGTTTAATATGAGCTTGGCCAGCAGCATGAATGAAAATGTCGGCGTTTTTATTTGGTAATTTTGACAACAATTCATTAGATTGGATATCATTTAAATCTGTAGTTAAATAGGATACAGAGTTATAATATTTCTCAAAATTTCTTCCGATAGCACAAATATTAAATTCTTCCTTTAAATCTAATATTAACTCTGTACCTATAAAACCACTAGCGCCAGTTAAAATTACACTTTTCATTTAACCATGCCCCTTGTTTTTATTTATTATGTTAAATTTACAGTATTTAGAATAATTTGTAAATAGGATGGTATATTAGTTGTTGTGCAATTTGTACTGGTTATAGATAGATTAAATTTTTGTCCATGCTCCACGCTGATTTAACACGATCCACCTGTCAGCAGATGAAAACACTTCTATCAGCCCTAACCCAAAAATCTGTAATTGATTCGTTATTAGCCCAGTTTCTGCTCCGAAATTCTGGAATTGGGCACTTGCTATATTCACCGTTCCCGATGTGCGAGTGTTAATAATTGTGTATCGTAACCCTGTCAAATAAGCCGGAAGTGTAAGATTTATCACTGTTCCAGAATTACATAAAATACGTGTATTTGTTTGGTTTTTTAACAAAGTCGTATCTGCCGTAAGCACGACACTTTTATCTAGTTGTAAAGGTTCAAGGCTGCCTGGATCTTTGGTTGTGACTCCGTTACTCGTAATCACAATCTCACTGTTGTTTAAATTTAAAATAGGTGTAGCACTTGTGAGGGAGCAATTAATAACATTTAGTTTGTATGTTTTGTATCCGTCTGCTCTTACGTCAGCAACCGATGAACCGAACGACCTACAATTTTGTATAGAAACGTTTTGAGCGATTGAACCTGCTGGAATATCAATAAATACATCCTGAATACTGTAACCATTTGAAATTAGATTATCTAAAATAACGATATTTCCTTTTGAAATTTGAATACCGTTTTTATTCCCTTCGAAGTGAATATCTGAAAGTTTAACGTTCGTTCCGGCATCAGTCATTTTCACTCCGAAAGAGTCAACATCTTTGTTCTCGGAAATGTTCCCTTTAGAAACAAGAATATTATTTACAACTTTTGTTTCTAAAGCCACCTTACAGTAATGAATCGTGAAATTCGTCAAAAACGAAGAATTGAAGTTTTCACCTAGAATGATTCCGCGATTTGTGTAGTAAACTCCGTTTTCAACAAAGCCGACAATTTTTATCCGGTCTAATTTTGAAAACCATGAACCTGTACCAAGAGAAATACTACCATCCATGTTTATTGCCGTACCTTTATACGACTGTATACTAATGTCGTACAAAGCAACCCCTGAGCGTTTTACATAGATGGCTGTATTAGTAGCACCATTTGTCCCAAAACCAGTAATATGAATGCCTTCAATTTTGCCTCCGCTATACCCACCTACCATTTCAAACAGGTTAAAATCTCCTACCTGAGCGATAGTGGTTCTTTGTGTCCATCCTCCTGCACCAATAAGATTAACACCAGTAGGTAGTGTAATGGTTGATGTAACTTTATACACACCTTTAGGAATATAAACATTTAAATTATTTGCGTTTGCGTGTGCTATTGCGTCTTTTATCGCCTGTGTATCATCCGTTACTTCATCTCCTTTAGCCCCGAACCGTTTTACATTTACATGTTCACCTTCGACTATATCTAACCTACTACCATTAATGGTTTCGCTCCCTATTCCACTAGGTGTCAATCCTTGCCATGTTCCCTGATGATTCCCTGTTCTATCGGTTTTATTCTTCAGTTTATCGAGCATAGCTTGGATTGTAGTGGTTGCCCCTATCTCATCCTTCGCCCCTAATTGCCCTGCCCCTGTATTCGCTACTAAATCATCAATCAGTTTGTTTAGGGTAGTCTTTAATTCGTCAGCAGGCGTTTGGAAATACGTTTTAATCTCCGTTGGTGTATAATCGGGCGATGGTGTATCTGGTAGGTCTGTGACTTTCTTCGTAAATTCACCTTGTTTCGTTAGTGCCATGTTCTCACCTACTTTATTTCAGATTGGATATTGTATTTGATCGAAGTTCCCATGATTCCCAAGCTTTCATCGACAACATCGTTTTCTAATTTGAATTGGAAATGCGTAATTTTCTTCATTTTGACTTTCTTCTTAATCTCTTGTGGCATATCCGATGTAACAAAAGAGAATCGGGTGAAGTCGAAGGTAAAGAAATTCACTTGATCCATACGAGAAGTTAAAAGTAACTCTTCGCCTTTTCGGTCTGTTCGGGCATATAGTTTGAAAGACGTGTGTACGTTTGGTTTAACGTTTAAGAATATCCCTTGCACCAGTTTTCGATATTCTGGCATGCCAAAATCAAAGAGTTTGGACTGCCAATATGCTCGAATCGCTTCTCCGTCATCTGTATATGCAGAGATATGTTCTTCATCTTTAAATCTATATAAAAGCCCTTCTTGAGAGCTGCCAAAATATAAAACTCCTTCAAACTCATGGAAGAAGGAAGCGTGAATATTGTCATAGATATACCATTGGTTTATGTCGTAATCATAGACATAGACATTTCCATTTACGGCAAGCCAATATTTACGGTCAAAGTCTACGGAAACGGCATCTTTTAAGTTTGGTTCTTCTAGCAGTCTAGGATCTACCTGTGATGAAATATGTTGTATGTTCCTTTCATCCCGCACATTGGATTGTGATAGGATATGCACACCTGTCCTTGCTAGACTAACTGGGTTATTTTCGATAATTTGAATACTCCGTGTGGCAATCGTGCCTGTTCGGTCATTCAGTGGCTTAATCGGGAAACTAGGCTCTCCGTTGACAAGTTCATATTGCATGTTGCCTTTTGAAGATTCTTTTTCAATTACCAAGAAATCATATTGTTTCGAGAATCCGGTAATAGGCTCCCTGTCACTTCCTACCCGGTAAAATCCGTTTTCAGGGAAGTAAGTAGGGTCATAGAGTCCACTTCTCCACATTTGATTAGGGAAGTCAGGGTTTCCGCTTACAAATACCCGTGTATCATTAGTTCCCCCGAATAACACGTTAAACCGGCATTTCTTAATCCGTTCAGGGAATCCTGGCTGTGTTTTGTAAGCCGTGATAATAACGTTATTTGTGCCTTCTGCTGGGGCGGTTGTGAATGTCACTTTGCCTGCTATTCTATCCACTGTGAAATCTGTTCCTTCTACCTTCTCCACACCATCCACCGTACATGTGACTGTGGTTGCATCTAGCCCGCCTAAGGAGAGATAGTAGTCTTTCGCTACTCCATCAGACGAGAAGGAGTCTTTAAACCCTGCTCCTAATAAATTAAAGTCCTCGTATAAGGTTCCTCCGCCTGCAGGTAGTTTTGAGATTGATAGAGTCGGTATATATGGAGTCACTTGTGAACACTGAACCCCGTCATAGCAAAAGTAATCTCGCCCATTTAAGAAGTACATCTTCCCACCGAGTACAAAGGCATCCATGAGAGAGTCTTGTAATCCTGACCATATTGCTTTAAGCGACTTAGCAGGTTGTACCGTTGCGGTTGCTGTAATAGGACTGGGTTTCATAGTTGCACGTATCTTAGCAGTCATTTGTGCCGTTGCTTGTATAGGAGATACATCCGCATACATAGACAGTTTTCCATTCGCTGTCATAGTTGCAGTTACGGTTATGGGGTTTGTGGTTCCTGTATAACTAGCCATCTATACCCCTCCTAGCTCAATGTAATCTGTACTTCCCCTGCCAAGACCGAATAATCATCACCAGATAGAATGTTTCTCGCGGTTGTTAAATTCGTATGATACAGAAGATTTCCACCTGTTAACGCATCCCTTACGCCTACGTGTGTCACGGTTCCCCAGTTAGCTGTAGCCTGCGGAAACGAGACATTGGCACTTAATGACGTAACACCATTGGAAGGAGCCGTGAAGGTTGCCGGTTGTCTTGCATATCCTCCACCCGTTACCTCTGTTCCCGTGTCTGCATCTGTTGGATCGGACGTATATAAAGCCAAATAAACCGTTGCTGGGGCTGTGTAAGCTGTACCCCGTAACGTGGCATTAATTAACGCGTTTTCTAAGTAATTGCTCATTTGAGCCATAATATCACTCCATTTCGTTTAAATCGTCTAGGCGGTAGAGTTTGCCACCATGAGCGATTAGTAATTCTTTGGTTCCATCTTCTTTTCGGTATTCAAAGATTCCGTTTATTTTCCCTGGTCCGAGTGAGCGTTGAAATACTCTCTCGTATCCAGTTCTTTTATTGAGCGAACCTCTTTCATCAATAGAGAAGTTCAGCATATCTGGGGAGTTATTTTGATTGATTTGTGCTTCATTCGTTGAAAGGTCTATCCCTCCGAATGGACCTATACGAAGGTTAGGAGGGTTAGGCGGTGGATTGGGTAAGTCAAATAATTGCGGTTTCTGTGCCATGTGTCACCCTCCTACAATACATATAATTGTGAAATCGTCTGAATCCCGTAATTGTCATCTGTTGTAAGCCGGGATAGTTTCACTTGGTATTCGTTTAATAATTGAGTAGCCATTGTCTGATTCTCGTCAAATATAGCTTTACTAGCCATATAGTAAGGAATCGCTTCTTGGGCTTCTGTATCTACTTCAAATTCGTATGTGTCTGGTGTCGTTGAATCTATCGTAGTTGGATACCGGTAATATTGAATAAGAAAACTTCCATTCAGATAATAGTTAAGTACAAATGTCCGCTTACCCTCCCAGTAGTATTCAACCAATTCTTTATAAGCGCGTGGATCGGTTTCATGGATTACTTTGTTGAGTTCCATGAAGTCAGCTGGCATTTCATAGCGAATGTAAGGGCGATAGATAGGCACATCGTCAGCCGTAGGGAATGAATAGGCAAATAAGGCTTTGTTGCGTAAGTTATAGACATATGGACCACTAAATCGCAACCGAATCATGTTGTTTGGATTAGAAGCGTTAATCAGCCCTTTATAAGCCGTAAATACACCTTTAGTCGTGTTGTTAATCGTCACTAAGGGGGTCCATACACCCGCAACATTTTCCTCGATATATACATCTGCTACCCCATCCACTTCAAAGTAGTAAGCTTTACTCCCTGGGTATTGGTCGATAATATCGGTACCGGGTAGATACTGAATTAAATCGAACCCTTTTAATAATCCTTGTTGGGGTTTAATCGGATTATGGGCGATAGGATAGGAAGCATGAATCTTTTTAATAGTAGCCAGCTCTTTTTGGGCCATGTCGGCGAACCGGTTCATTCGGTTTAAGTAATCGGCATTTTCTCCGTCGGGGATTGGTACACCATCGACGGAGTATTCTGCCATAAGGGATAATGCTTTGCGTTTGGCTTCTCCAAGGTTCAAGGGAAACACCCCCACATATTAAAAAGCCCTCATTAGAGGACTTGGATTTCTTTCTTAGTCGATTCACGAATCCGTTTGTTTACGGCTTTCGTTTGTTCGTAGGAATATTTCCAAATATCATAGATTGGTTTAGGTACCTCAAATTGTTGCCCGCGTGGAATTGCGTAAATAATTCCGTTCCATCCTACTGGAACCACATCGTCCGGGTTGTTTGGGTCCTCTGGAATTTCGATAGGTACTTTTGGATAAGAATCTAATTGCTTGCGAAGTGACTTTTCTTGTTTTTTGATCTGCGCTTCCATGTTTTCTTCTTGCTTTTTCAATTTATCTTCAAGCTTTTTACGTTCGGCAGCTTCTTTTTCTGCTTTAGCTTTGGCTTCTTCTTCGTATTTTGCTTTAATTTCCGCTTCAATCTGTGCACGTAGTTCTTCTACATTAATTTCTTGTGTTTTTTGCTCGTTATTAGCCATGTAAAAATAGCCTCCTAATTTGTTTTTAATGAAAAAGAGGGGCGAAAACCCCTCTATGTTATACCGTTGCGCCTGATTCGTAGCGTAGGATGCACAATTCGTTTAATCGAACCGAAGTAAACGCTGACTTCCAAGCCACCGTATTGAACTGATTTAATGGATCGGCTGTACCCGCAGAACCTGCTTTGTGAACGATGATTTCAGGCTTAGAAGAACCTTCTACATCAGGTACACCGTAAGCTCCTTTACCGATGATGATTGTTCCATAAACGTCAGCTAATGCAGTTCCTGCTCCTGCACCATCAATATCAGCCCCTGCGCTAGCCCATTTAGGAGCATTATCAGCTTCAAGGAAGTAGATACCATACATCTTACCTAATACGCCATCTTCACGATTTTTAGTATCAACGTAAGTGTTTTGATCTTTCCACTCAGTTGTTTGCATAAGGTCAGTCGCTACATCAGTGTGGATAAACGCAAGATAACCTTTTCCGCCACCTGGTAAAGAGATAGGTTTTACTTTGTTACGTTTAAGTGTACGACGAGCTTTCAAGATGTCTAATGCTGAAATTTTATCAGTTGTATTAATTGTTCCACGAGATGCTTTACCATTCGCATACAATACGTTTGTTCCTGCTGCAATAATGTCACGAACGATAATGTCCATTGATTCCCCTGCATTTTCACCCATAAGCTCAGATGCTTCTGTTAATAGTGGATCTAGACCAACCATATTGATAAACTCAGAGATTTTAGTCCAGTTACCATACTCAGAAACAGTCGCATTGATCTTAGTGATATCTAAGTTTACGCCATCAGGAGTCACACCCTCTGTAATGGCAGTTGTAGACACCGCTAATGAGTTTAAACGACGGAATGAAGTAGTCGCACCCGCATGTTTCGGAATGTTTTTCTTTTCTCCATATTTCATGAAGAATAATTCAGGGAGCAGTCTTTCAAGCATCGTGCGTTGGTAAAATTCTGCTTGTTCGGCTGTTAGTGCGTTTACGCCAGTGGTAGCGTTATAACCTTGTACTGAAGTTGCCATTTAAAATTCCTCCTATAAGCTCTGTACCTCACCGTTCTTTACTTTGCGTAGGAGTGCTTCAAAATCAGCTTTTGGCATATCCTTAACGCTGGTATTATGTTGAACATCTCCACCGCCTAGTGAACCGGTAGAGGCTTGAGCGTTTGATTGTAGTTTTTGTAGTGCTTCTTGTTCTTTCTGTTGGCCTAGATTCTTGTAAGAGACACGTAAATAAGCATCCAGTAGACTTAACCCTTTTTGTTCTTTCAACACCCATACTTCTTTAGGGATTTCATTGGCTTTTAAGTCTGGAAACTCTGAAAACAGTTCATTCGCTTCATTACGAAACTTTTCATCTGCTTCCTGTTTGGCTTTTAATTCACGTGCATATTGAATGTCAGGGTGTTGTTCCAGGTATTTGTTTAATACGTTGGGGTCTAACCCTGCTTGGCGATATTCTTGTTCTTGCTGTTGTTTCTCGATTTGGTCTAATTGCCGTAACATATCCTCATGGGATTGATAGCCGGCTAATTTAGCGACGCGATCTAAGTGTTTCTCATATTCAGTTGCACGTTGAGAAACCTTATCGTAATTCAACCCTTTTTGAATGTAAGCAGGGGCTTCATCACGACTAATTCGCATGTTTTCTTTGTTGTATTTAACTTCGATGAAATCATCCTGTGTGGTAGCAGGAATCTCTTGTGCTGGCTCTTGTTGTGTATTTGTGTCTTGCACTTGGCTTTCTACTTGTTCGGTTTGGTAGCCGAATTGTTCTTCCATACTAAAAATCCTCCTTCGCTATGGTTGGCGAAATATATTAATAGTTAGGCAGCAGTCTACAGGTGACGCGGTTGGTTATCGGGACTTACTAGCTTTTGCTTGCCCGCCCTAACTAGATAGTTTAATGTCATATCCAGGACATAATAAAAACACCTACATAGCCATTGGTTGACCTTGTGGTGTTTGCTGACCTAATATTTGTTGTTTAATTAATTGCTGTTGTTCAGGCGAAGCCATCATAAAGGCTTGTTGTTCTTCTGGCGGTAGTTGAGCGAGTAACTGTTCAAACTGTTGTTCCTGTTGAATAGCAGCCATTTCCCGTTGTTCTTCAATAGATTTTAAGAGTCTATCCTTAAATGGAATGACGTTCTTAGGGACGAACATCAAATACTGGTCTAGGGTGATATGCCCGGCATCAAATAACTTATCTAAGCTAGTCATCATCAGCGTTTCCGAATAGCTAGAAGATGGTCCAATATCAATTTTTAACCGCATTTCTAAGTCTCTGTGTTGGGAACCATTGAAAATTTCGCTTTGTTCTTCTCCATCATCATCTTTAACCGTAATCATGCGATCTGTGTTGTAGTAGACCTTCCACATCTCGGCCCATATGTTCCCAATATCCTCCATAGCTTGATAGAATCTCCGTTTAATAGATTCTAACGGTACACCTGCCGCCTTTTGTAAGAGCATGATAGCGGAAGCGTTGAGTTGTGATGTATTTTGTTCCCCTAGTGCGTTCTCATTCGCCCCGGCTGAATCCTTTGTATAACTTAGGAACGCTTCTACTAGGTTTGGAACGTGTGACGGCATGCTAGGAGGAGTTAGGTATTGAATCGCATTCCCAACCGAACCAGTTTGACTATTTACATTGATTACCTCACCCGGTGTATTCGTGATTTGTTGATGAACCAATGTTTTATCAATAATCAGCTTCGGCCATCCTGTTTGTTGAGCGGATAACAGCTGCATAGCCATTAAGAAGTTAATCGCCTTTTGGTTAGGTATGAGTCCTTCTGTATCGCCTATGCCAAAGATAGATTGCTTCCGTCTCTCCCATTGCATGACAGCTAAAGGGTAGAGTTTCATATTCGTATTGGTTTTAGGCTTTACAACAATTCCGCTTGCGACCTTCATAAAGTGAACGGTTCCGTTTTCTTTCCAATACTTTGTGAGTACCGTTACCTTATTCCCTGTGGTTAGTTCCTGCTGTGCCATGTCATACGCTTGGTCGGTGACTTCACTATCCGGTTTTATCATATTGGCTATTTCATTCGACACACCGTTATCCTTCGCCTGTTTGCGTACATTCTCGACTAGATCGCGATAGGTAATGATGATGTAAGGTTGTTGTTGTACGTTTCGGTTCTGCGGGTTACCCGGAAAGAAGTTCACCGGGTCTATGACTTCACCGCATATCATTCCATCATATTTGAGCGTGTTCCCGCCTTTTTTGCTCGTGTCATAGTAATAGTGCCAGATACCCGTGCCGACGTTAGAAGCACTCTCTAAAGCTTCCTCATTGAGTTCTTGTTGTTTGACTAATTCCCACGTGGTATCTGCATACCGCGTGAACAGGTCAGCCGCTTGGTACTCAGGTGATTCTTCATCAGTGATTTCACTTGCACTAAATACCATTTTGATATTCTCATTCATGACGGAAGCGACCTTATGGTTCTCGATCCGCCGGATAATGTTGAATACAGGTCTAGGAAGGTTCTTGGTACGTTCGGTAATTCTCGGCCATTGATCGCCTGACCTCATACGTTCATACTCTGCCCATTTATCGAGAAATCCCATTTGTTTTTTATACGAGATTCCTTCTTTGTATTCATTCTCCACACGACTTGCTTCATCTAGGAGTTTTTCTAGCTTTGCCAAATGTTTCACCTACTTTCGTACCTAGCTGAAATTAATTAATTTTATGTCTAACTGTGGTTACAATCTTATTAGGGTTGCTAAGGTCTTTTCCTGCATAGTTCTCGCAAGTGCTATTCACGCATAGCATAGGCAAATTGGTATATGCGATCGTTTCTTTATCAGGTGTATCATCATTTTCAAAGGAATATGAAGTAATTCCTATTCGTAACAAGGATTTACATAATGGACATTGTTCCATGTTTTCACCTACTTTCGGTTGGACCATTCACCCATTCATCTAAAATGAGTTGTTGTTCTTGAAACACCTTTTCTTCGTTCTTTGTTTGAATAATAGGCTCAATCGGATTCTTTATCTCTAAGGTGGGTTCTTCTTGCTTGCTGGTTTGGATTTGCCAGCGTAAGCCTAATTGAACGGATTTAAGAGCTACATATCCACCTGAAACAAAAGCTGTTGTAAAAGCTATTAATAAGACAATCGTCGTTACCATTCGATGTATTCCCCTCCCTCTCTTTCGTTATTATGAAACATCCAATGCGGATCGTGACCATTTGACTTTGGTGGAATCTCCGCATAAAAGTAATACAATCTATTTAATGCTTGTGACATAGAGTCTACATCATCATCATGTTTTCCTTTCGGGAAGGAAGCACATTCTTCTACAAAGTCATGTGTCCATTCGGTTCTAGGTAAATGAACGTTGCCAGCTTCAATATAAGGAGATACCGCGTTGACTCTCGCAACCTTACCTCCTTCTGGATTAATAGGAATCACACCAGGTATCTTATTGCGTAGCATAGAGACAATAGCTGGACCATTTGCTTTATCCTCAATTAAGATTGCGCTTATGTCTGGATGTTTCTTTTTCAGATTGACGATGGATTGAATTGTAGCCGGGAAGTTCATTCGCGCTTTTACCCTATCAATCAAATAAGAATTTGCTCCTACCTTGCCCCACACTTGAATCGATACAAAGTCGTTATCATCTTCATCTTTAAAAGTGGCATCTACGCTCATTAGCTTAATTTGGATTTGTGGAAGGATATCGTAATATCTCCACCAATCACGTTTTAAAATGTTCCCTTCTTGGCTTGTTGGTCTACCTTGATATAGGGAGTTAAAAGAAGATGGATACCGTTCCCTTTCGACAATAAACTCATATCCGTATCGTTCCGGCCACAAGGGTTCGCCTATTTCTCTGCCGAGTATGTCGTTTTCCTCTGCTTTTAAAGGGAAGTTATATACTTGCCAGTTTAATGGTTGCCCGTATTCGGGATTCAGTAATCTTCCTTGTAGATCATCTTCATGCCATCTTGTGAGAATCAATATAACAATCGCCCCAGGGTGTAAACGTGTGGAAAATGAGTCAATCCATTCATCCCATACCTTATCGCGCATGGTTTCACTTTCGGCTTCTTCACGGTTCTTAATAGGGTCGTCGATTATCATTAAGTCGGCCCCTTGCCCGGTAATCCCGGATAAAACCCCTCGGCTAATCATACCGCCTATGTTGTTATCGAGATTCCATTCATCGGCTGCACTACTGTCTTTTGATACTTCAATGTCGAATAACTCTTTACCAAACTGTTTAACCTTTTCTTTGTTCTTCTTCCCGAACCTACGGGCGAATGTATCGTTATAGGAAATCTCTATCACTCTATCCTCAGGGAAATGCCCCTGATAATAGCTTGGCAGAGTCTCTGTAATTGTCATAGATTTTGAATGTCGTGGAGGCATATTTAAAGCAATGTATTGGTTTTCGGTTCGTATCTTGCCCTCTCGCATTAACTTCTTTTTATCGATTGCTTTTTGAATAATGTCACATATAAACTCTGTATGTCGTGCGTGTGTGTATCTGCCCTCATGGGAGTACGCGACATAATCCGCATAGTTTTTCTTGGCTAATGCTTTTTTAACCTCATTCAGTGTCGGAAGTCTTATTGAGGATGTTTTCAAGCTGTTTCAACTCCTCGACTGTGAGATTACTTAGATCCTTATCTGTTTTTATGTTGTGAGTGGTTTCTCCGCTTTGCTGTAGTTCTGATTTATCTACCCAACCGAAGTTATTCTTCAAATTAAAAATGACCCCAGCTGTCACTTTAGGTGTCCATAAGCTTTCTTCGACAAAGGCTTCTATTTTAGCCTTCGCGCGTTTTATCGTGTCAAAAAACTCGTCACGTTCTTCATAGTTTAACAAGGTTTGCCGGTTAGTCCCTAAGAAATGAGCCAATCCCGAAATAGTATAAGGCTTAGGTGCTGGAACTGATATTTCTTGCCCTTCTTTCGTGAACATCGTTTGCATATGGGTGTCGCACATGTAAAAGTATGCGCTAATTTTTTCTTCAAGCTCTTCTTTACAACCAAACATTAACGGTCTACTCATTACATTTCTCACCGCCTCCAAATAAAAAACACCCTTTAAAGGAGTGCTAATTGTTGCGTTTGACTTTCAAATTTTATATTTGTCCATTTTAAGATTTTTTCCAACTTCTTTTTATCATATTTGCTATAGTTTACATACCATTCAAATAAATCATTATCCAATTTACTTAAATTGCACTCTTTACATGCAGGGACAATATTTTGCTTAGTATAATGACCGCCTTTTGATGAAGGGACAACATGTTCATGTTGTAACCTATTACTCTTTTTACCACAATAAGCACAACTGTTATTGAAGAAGTTTAAAGACTCTTCCCAATATTCCTTTGATAGAGTGTATATAAGGTCTTTGTCCCTACTTCTTCTATTGTGCTTATACATCTTTCTAGCTAATTTCCCGTTTTCTGTTTTTTTATATTTTTTACTATATTGCTTATTATATTCTTTTATTTTTTCTTGATTGTTCAATCGATATATTCTTTGTTGTTCTCTGTGTTTCTCGAGGTCTTTATTTTTCTGCCATTCTGCCCTTTTGCAAACTTTACAAAGGTAGTCTAGTCCATCTTTGTTGGTTTTTCTTTTCCCAAATTCATCTAATGTTTTTTCTTGTTTACATGATGAACATACTTTCATTTTGATTTTTTCTGTGTTATTATTCACTTGTAATCAACTCCTATACAGTTGGTTATCATGCTCTTGGGTGTTGGTAGCACCGCAAGAGTTTTCTTATGTTTATTATACCAAACATTTGTTCTTAAAGCAATTAATACCAAGCTTTAATACCGCTGTTTTGCTTAACTACAATATCAACTATATCTTTGCCGTAATTCTTTACATGTTCTGGTACACCGTCAGATGTGTTTAGAAAAGGACTATTCCCCTTCTTTTTAGTTTCCACAATTTCTCTGTACCGTTCTATTTCCTCTGGTGTTCCCATTACAGTAATATTTCCGATTGTTGCTATCATACTGTCACCCCTTGCCTTAACATTTTCAAATATTCAATCCCTCGGTACATATCCCTAAAATCTAGTATTTCTTTCTTATCGGGGAATAGTATAATCATCGGCTGTCGTATATCTCCCCGACCGCTTCCTCCCACAACCCATTGTGTGTAATCATCTGTACGTTTGTAGGTTCCTGTTCTTATCCATACAGTGTCTTTTCCTGCTTTCGTCTTACTGTGTATCTCGTTATAATGCAGATGTCCTAACGCTACTACATCGCCTTGAGTTTCATCGAAAAGTCGGCGTTGTGAGTTAGTTGTATTCAACGCACTATTACCTTGGAATGTATGTCTCGCGATGATTTTGTATACTTGGGAACCAAGGCGTAAATTAATCTCTCCGCCATACCATAGATAAGGAGAGTCGATAAGTCTTGCTACTCTCTTCACAAAATCTTCCGAGGTTTCTTTTGTTTCCCAATAATCATGATTTCCACGTATAATAGCTAAATTACTATTACCCAAAAACTCCGTGAATAAATATTGCACTAAGTCCTTTTGTTTGTCCGGATTCTCTATCTGTTCAAACATGCCGCCTTTATGTGAATTGCTGTTGTAGTTGTCGGCATAGTCGCCCATCGCTATGTTATAGAGTCCATCTGTCTCACTAATTACTTTGAAGTCCTCTAACATTTCTTTATGAGCCGTGTATAGTCCACCTACATGCCAATCTCCTGTGAATACAATACCAATCGGCTTATCTCCGTCTATGTCTAACGTAATCGATGTTTGTCTATCATCGAATTTCTGTCTTTCTTCCTGGTGTTTAATTAAGTGTTGTATGTAATCCTCTATGGTGTTACCTATGTTCTTTCTATCTATGAAAGTGATGTTCTTCTTTTTAGATCGCGTATATTTTGTTCGTACGGCTGTATATGTGAATGTCGTATTAAATTCTGTATTTAGCAATTCGGTGACTTCCGGCAGCTGGTGTTCTTTTGCTAATTCCATCATTCTCTGGACAATTTCATTGGTCCATTCACTTGTATGTTGGTTTGCCATGTTTTCACCATCCTTTTTGTTCTCTAGCACACCCACCCAAACTGTGCAATTCAATTAGAGAGAGAACTTTTTACCCACTTATGACCATCGTATATAAATTTCAATGAACGCATAATAAAAAGACGGCACCCGATTGGATACCGCCTGTGAAAGGGGGGAATGATTTGGAATTTCTTCCTAATTATAAAATAAACTAGCTTGGAAAGTATTTCAAAAAGTGTCAAATGTGTAAAAATCGGCTTTTTTGGTCGCTTTTTCTACGAACTGCGAATTAGTATTCAATCGAAATATG